>NZ_VMBJ01000050.1:0-37342 GCF_010608305.1 Stenotrophomonas sp. AS012628
GGCGGGGCCAAGGCCCATCTCTCAACACAGTTGCTCCATGGATGGGTTTACGGCGTGTCCTGCATCGGCCTGGCCTCCCGCCTCCGTCCGATCGCAGTGGAGACGCTGAACGATGGAAGCATCCGATTGCATGACTTCCGGGGTTCGGGCCGGGGCAGGGCGGCGGGCTACAATCGAAGGTTCCACTACCAGGGGCCGCTCCATGCGCTCGAACCTGCTTGCATTCTCCATCGTCGCCAGCCTCGGGCTGGCCCAGGTCGCCCATGCCGCTGAAGGCATGTGGGTGCCGCAGCAGCTGCCGGAAATCGCCGGCCCGCTGCAGAAGGCCGGCCTGAAGCTGTCCCCGGAACAGCTGGCCAACCTGACCGGCGACCCGATGGGTGCGGTCGTCGCCCTCGGCGGCTGCACCGCCAGCTTTGTCTCGCCGCAGGGCTTGGTGGTCACCAACCACCACTGCGCTTATGGCGCCATCCAGCTGAATTCGACCGCGCAGAAGAACCTGATCAAGGACGGCTTCAACGCGCCGACCCTGAAGGACGAACTGAGCGCCGGCCCGAACGCCCGCGTGTTCGTGCTCGACCAGATCACCGACGTCACCACCCAGGCCAAGGCCGCCATCGCTGCCGCCGGCAACGACCCGCTGGCCCGCAGCCGCGCGCTGGACGCCTTCGACAAGGCCCAGGTCGCGGCCTGTGAAGCCGATGCCGGCTTCCGATGCCGCCTGTACAGCTTCTCCGGCGGCAACACCTACCGCCTGTTCCGCAACATGGAAATCAAGGACGTGCGCCTGGTCTACGCGCCCCCGGGCAGCGTCGGCAAGTTCGGCGGCGACGTCGACAACTGGATGTGGCCGCGCCACACCGGCGATTTCTCGTTCTACCGCGCCTACGTGGGCAAGGACGGCAAGCCGGCCGCCTTCGCCGCCGACAACGTGCCGTACCAGCCCAAGCACTTCCTGAAGTTCGCCGACCAGCCGCTGGGCGCCGACGACTTCGTGATGGTGGCTGGCTACCCGGGGCGTACCAACCGCTATGCACTGGCCGGTGAGTTCAACGAAACCGCCAGCTTCACCTACCCGACCATCGCCAAGCACTACAACGCAGTGCTGAAGATGATCGCCGACGCCGGCAAGGCCGACGCCGACGTCAAGGTGAAGTACGCCGCCACCGCCGCCAGCATGAACAACGTGGCCAAGAACTACCTGGGCCAGCTGGAAGGCTTCAAGCGCATCGACGCCGCTGGTCAGAAGCAGGCTGAAGAAGCCGCCGTGCTGGCGTGGCTGAAGAAGCAGGGCGCTGCCGGCAAGCCGGCGCTGGCCGCACACGCGCAGCTGCTCAAGCATCTGGATACCAGCAAGTCGACCCGCGAACGCGACCTGTTCGTCGGCCAGTTCAACAACACCTCGGCCGTTGGCGCAGCGATCACCCTGTACCGCCTGTCGATCGAGCGCAGCAAGCCGGATGCCGAGCGCGAAGCCGGTTACCAGGAACGCGACCTGACAACCATCGAAGGTGGCCTCAAGCAGATGGACCGCCGCTATGTGGCGAAGATGGACCAGCAGCTGCAGGCCTACTGGCTGGAGCAGTACGTGGCGCTGCCGGCCGCGCAGCGTGACAACGAAGTGCTGAACAAGTGGCTGGCCGGCAGCGATGCCGCTGCGGTGAAGTCGCTGGTGGCCAAGCTAGGCGGCACCGGACTGGGCAGCCTGGACACCCGCCTGAAGTGGTTCAAGGCCGACCGTGCCGCATTTGAAGCCAGCAGCGATCCGGCCATCCAGTACGCCGTGGCTGTGATGCCGGCACTGCTGAAGCAGGAAGAGCAGAAGAAGATCCGCGAAGGCGAATCGCTGACCGCCCGCCCGCTGTACCTGCAGGCCGTGGCCGACTACAAGAAGAGCCAGGGCGAGTTCGTCTACCCGGACGCCAACCTGTCGCTGCGCATCACCTTCGGCAACGTCATGGGCTATGGCAAGGACGGCGTGAGGTACACCCCGTTCACCACCCTGGAAGGCGTAGCGGCGAAGGAAACCGGCGAAGATCCGTTCGATTCGCCGAAGGCGCTGCTCGATGCCGTCAAGGCCAAGCGTTACGGCGGCCTGGAAGACAAGCGCATTGGTTCGGTGCCGGTGAACTTCCTGTCCAATCTGGACATCACCGGCGGCAACTCGGGCTCGCCGGTGCTGGACGCCAACGGCAAGCTGGTCGGTCTGGCATTCGACGGCAACTGGGAATCGGTCAGCTCCAACTGGGTGTTCGATCCGGTGATGACCCGCATGATCGCCGTCGACAGCCGCTACATGCAGTGGATCATGCAGGAAGTGGCGCCGGCGCCGCAGCTGCTGAAGGAACTGAACCTGGCGAAATAAACCGGTTGCGGTAGTGCCGGCCGCTGGCCGGCAACCTCGACCAGATAGCCGGAGTTCCAAAACCCCGCGACCCACGTCGCGGGGTTTTTTCATGCCCGGCCCGGCCCGGTGCGCCGAACAGGTATCATCCCTGTTCCGCGCACTTCACAGGATGTGAACGAAACGCGGAAACCTCCTCCCCCCAGGACCCCTTGCACGCATGCGCATCCTGCTTGCCCGCCACGGCGAAACGCCGTGGAACGCCGAAGGCCGCTACCAGGGCCAGATCGATATTCCGCTTTCGCCGATCGGCGAAGCCCAGGCCCAGGCGCTTGGCGCCCGCTTGGCCTCGGTGGACATCACCCGTGCCGTTGCCTCGCCGCTGTCGCGCGCGCAGCGCACCGCGCAGCTGGCGCTTGGCGCCGCCCGCGCCGACATGCTGCTGACCGAGCCGGAGCTGCAGGAAATCGCCCACGGCGAATGGGAAGGCCTGCTGGCCAGCGAAATCAACGAAAAGGATCCGTCGCGCCTGCAGGCCTGGCGCGAGGAACCGGATACCGTGCTGATGCCCGGCGGCGAATCGCTGCGCCTGGTGCTGGAACGCAGCTGGCGTGGCCTGGCCCGTGCCACCGAAGGCCTCGGCGAGCACGACACCCTGCTGGTGGTCGCGCATGACGCGGTCAACCGCGTGATTCTGTGCAAGGTGCTGGGCCTGCCGATCTCCCGCCTGTGGACCTTCCGCCAGGCACCGACCACGCTCAACCTGCTCGAGGGCGCCGACCTGGACAGCCTGGAAGTGGTGCGCCTGAACGACTGCGCCCACCACACGCCGTTCTTCGGCGAAGCCAAGCACCGCGCACTCTGACCCGCCACACCGAATCACCTGTACCTGCTGGAAGCACTGCCGTGACGAACACCCCGACCACCCTGGCCGATTGGCTGGATTACATTGAACGCCAGCACCCGGCGACCATCGACATGGGCCTGGAGCGCGTGCGCACCGTGGCCACGGCGATGGGTCTTGGCGCGCCGGCCGGGCGCACCATCGTGGTCGGTGGCACCAACGGCAAGGGCTCCACCGTGGCCTTCATCGAGGCCATCGGCCGTGCTGCTGGTTGGAAGGTCGGCGCCTACACGTCACCGCATCTGCTGCGCTACAACGAGCGTGTGCGCATCGACGGGCAGGATGTGGACGATGCAGCGCTGGTCGCTGCGTTCAACGCCATCGAGGCTGCGCGGGGCGAGACCACGCTGACCTATTTCGAGTACGGCACGCTGGCCGCGCTGCAGTTGTTCACCGACGCCGGGCTGGATCTGGCGGTACTGGAAGTGGGTCTGGGTGGCCGCCTTGATGCGGTCAACATCGTCGATGCCGACGTGGCGGTGATCACCACCGTGGACATCGACCATGCCGAGTGGCTGGGCGAGGACCGCGAAGCGATCGGCACAGAGAAGGCCGGCATCATCCGTGGCTGGAAGCCGGTGATTCTGGGCGAGACCGATCCGCCGTCCAGCGTGCTCGCACGTGCCTATCTGGTGGGTGCCAACGCGATCCGCGGCGGCAGCGATTATTTCTACGAACCGATCGATGCACAGCGCTGGCGCTGGCGTGATGTCGGCCTGCGCATGGAGCTGCCGACCCCGGCGCTGGCCGGCCCGATCCAGCTGGCCAATGCGGGTGCCGCCATCGCCGCCCTGCGCGCGCTGGACAAGCCGGTGCCGCGTGCGGCGTGGGCCGCCGGTATCGCGGCGGCGCGTATTTCCGGCCGCATGCAGGCATTCGAGCGGGATGGCGTGCAGATCCGTGTGGACGTGGGCCACAACCCACAGGCAGCGGGCCAGCTGGCGCGTGCGCTGAAGGCCGAGGTCTCGGCCGGGCGCACCCTGGCGGTGTACGCCGCGCTGCAGGACAAGGACGCGGTGGGCGTGGTGCAGGCGCTGCAGGATGTGGTGGGCGAGTGGACTCTGGCCGGGCTGGATGGCCCGCGTGGGCAGAGCGCCACCCAGCTGCAGGAGCGCCTGGCTGGCACGGCTGCGGCCAAGGCGCCGCTGGCCGACAGCGTCGAACAGGCACTGGCGCAGGTGCTGGCCCAGGCCGAGCGCGGCGACCGCGTGCTGGTGTTCGGCTCCTTCCATACCGCCGCGGCTGCCCTGCAGATGCTGCAGGGCGATGCCTGATCCGCGTTCAGCCAACGCCGACGCCGTCCGGTCCGGCACCCGTATAATCGACGGCAACCTCCGGACAGTTGCCTGCCTCACGTGGATACGCCTCTGAAACAGCGTCTGATTGGTGCCATCGTGCTGGTGGCGCTGGCCGTGATTTTCCTGCCGATGCTGGTCAAGGGACCGGCACCGGACAGCGGTGTGGCCAATGTGCCGATCGCCGCGCCGGATGCACCGGCCGATGGCCAGTTCGAAACCCGTGAGCTGCCCCTGGTCGCCCCGGCCGGTGGCGCCACCGGCCTGCAGACCGGACAGGCCAAGCCGCTGCAGGATGCCGCCACGCCGGCCACGCCGCCGACCGTGGACACGTCGCCGACGGTTGCCGCCGGCAACTATGCGGTCACCTTCGGTGCCTACGGCAGCAAGGCCGATGCCGATGCCGTGATCGCCTACCTGAAGCGCTCGCAGCTGCCGGGCTTCACTGAAACCGCCACCATCGGCGGCCGTCAGGCATGGCGTGTGCGGGTCGGGCCGTATGCCGACCGCGCCCAGGCCGAGGCGGCCCGCCTGCAGGCGGTGAAGATCCGCGCGGATGTGAAGGCCGAAGTGATCACTCTGGACGCGGCGGCCGGCAGCAGTGCCCCGGTCGCGGCCACTCCGGCATCGGCTACGCCGAGCGCCAGCACTCCGTCCGCAGCCACTGCGCCGTCGGCCAGCAGCAACCCGGTCCGCAGCGAAAGCCTGCCGCCGAGTACGCCGACCGCAACGACCACCCCGGCCGCCAGGCCGGAACCGCCGAAGCCGGCGCCGAAGCCCGAGCCGAAGCCGGAGGCCACCGCCAGCAAGCCGGCGACGGCGCCGACCACGCCGGCGGCACCGGCGGCCAGCGGCGTCGGCTTTGCCGTGCAGCTGGGCGCGTTCGGTCAGGCCAACGATGCCAATGCCCTGCGCGACAAGGTCCGCGCCGCCGGTTTCAGCGCGTTCGTTGAACAGGTGCGCACGGACAAGGGCACCCTGCATCGCGTCCGCGTCGGGCCGGTGGCCAACCGCGCCGATGCCGAGCAGCTGAAGGCGCAGGTCGCCGCCAAGGTCGGCGTGGCCGGCATGGTGCGACCGCACCCATGACCCACGCGCAGCCCCGTTGCCAGCGCCGCCGAAGGAGCGGGGCGCCATGATCGACGTTGTGCTGCTGATCGTGATCGCCGCCTCCACCCTGCTGGGGATGCTGCGCGGCTTTGTGGGAATCGTCATCGGCACCCTGTCGTGGCTGCTGGCCGCGTGGGCGGCCTTCGCCTTCGGCAATGATGCCGCCCATTGGTGGGCCGCCCCGGCGGCCCCCGGTGGCGAACACTTCGTCGGTGGCTACCTGGGGGTCGGCATCGGCGTGATGATCGTGGTCGCGGTGATCGGCATGGTCATCAAGGCCTTGGTCCACCGCAGCATGCTGACCAGCCTGGACCGCCTGCTGGGTGGGGTGCTGGGCGCGGTGCGGGGCGGCCTGATCGCCGCGATCCTGCTGCTGCTGGGCAGTTTCACCCCGCTGACCGCCGAGCCTTCCTGGCAGCGTTCGGCGGTGCGCCCACTGCTGAACCCCACCGTTGCCTGGATGAACAGCAAGCTGCCGCACTGGGAGGTTCCCGGCGCCGATCTGCTGCCCAAGGGCTTGCCCACCGACGCCCTGTCCCCATCTGCATTGATGGAGTTAGGGAAGAACGCAGGCGCCGGGTTGGGAAAGCCGGGCGCGGCAGGCGATAATGGCATCCTCAACCAGGTAGTGGCAGGCAGCGGATGGCTGCGGCCTGCGAAAGCGGAACAGGGCGATTCCTACGATCCGGCCGAAGTGCGTCCGGACGCCCCAGCACTGCCGGACAGTATCGAGCCGGGCGATCCGGCCAATGTCGACCGCGCGCGCGGCGACCACCGCGGCCAGGTACGGCCACCTTCCTTGTAATTGGGCAAAGCCCAGCGGAGACCTCGCACCATGTGTGGCATCGTCGGAATCGTCGGCAACCAGAACGTCGCCGGGCAGTTGTATGACGGCTTGACCGTCCTCCAGCATCGCGGCCAGGACGCAGCAGGCATCGCCACCGTCAATGGCAGCCGCCTGCGGGTGCAGAAGGCCACCGGCCTGGTCCGCGATGTGTTCGATGCCCGCACCATGTCCACCCTGGAAGGCAGCGTCGGCATCGCTCATGTGCGCTACCCGACCGCCGGTTCGGAAGGCATGGACGAGGCACAGCCGTTCTACGTCAACTCGCCGTACGGCATCGCGCTGGCCCACAACGGCAACCTGATCAACACCGAGGCGCTGCGCCAGCAGGTGTTCGAACAGGACCGGCGCAACGTCAACACCGATTCGGACAGCGAAGTGCTGTTGAACGTGTTCGCCTACGAACTGGAGCAGCAGCGCCAGCTCAGCCCGGAAGCGGCCATCCGTGCCGTGGCTGGCGTGCACCGCCGCTGCAAGGGCGGCTATGCGGTGGTCAGCGTGGTGCTGGGCCTGGGCCTGGTCGCCTTCCGTGACCCGCATGGTATCCGCCCGCTGGTGCTGGGCAAGCGCAGCCACGCCGAGGGTGATGAGTACATCGTGGCGTCCGAATCGGCCGCGCTGGACGTGCTGGGCTTCCAGCGCGTGCGTGACGTGCAGCCGGGTGAAGCGCTGGTGATCACCGCGCGTGGCGAGCTGTTCTCGGAGATCTGCGCCGAGCCGGCCGAGCACACCCCGTGCATCTTCGAGTACGTGTACTTCGCACGCCCGGATTCGATGATCGACAACGTGTCGGTGCACAAGGCGCGCATGCGCATGGGCATCAAGCTGGGCGAGAAGATCCTGCGCCTGCGCCCGGACCACGACATCGACACCATCATCCCGATCCCGGACACCTCGCGCGACGCCGCGCTGGAGATCTCCAACGTACTCGGGGTGAAGTACCGCGAAGGCTTCATCAAGAACCGCTACATCGGCCGCACCTTCATCATGCCGGGGCAGGGCGAGCGCGTGAAGTCGGTGCGCCGCAAGCTCAATCCGATCCACCTGGAATTCCGCAACCGCGTAGTGCTGCTGGTGGACGACTCGATCGTGCGTGGCACCACCAGCCAGCAGATCGTGCAGATGGCCCGTGATGCAGGCGCACGCAAGGTCTACCTGGCCAGTGCTGCGCCGCCGGTGCGCTACCCGAACATCTACGGCATCGACATGCCGGCCGCCGAAGAGCTGGTCGCGCACAACCGCAGCGTGGAAGAGATCGAAGCGCACCTGGGCTGCGACTGGCTGATCTACCAGGATCTGGAAGACATGGAAGCGGCGGTAAGCGAGGGTAATCCGGCGCTGCGCAACTTCGATTCGTCCTGCTTCAACGGCCACTACCCGACCGGTATCGAGCCGGGCTACTTCGAGCGCATCCAGCAGCTGCGTTCGGACGATGCCAAGCACAAGCGCCGCGCCTGAGGTCCAGGCGTGGTTGACGTGCCCGACGTTGGTGGTGACCTGCTGCGTGCGGCGCAGCAGTGCCTGGCCGAAGCCGACCCGCTGCGCAAGGTCGCGCTGACTCAGGCGTACGCCGCCGCGTTCCGTGCCGGTCGCCTGAAGGTGGCGGCCGATGCGCCGCCGCCGGAACCGATCCGCATGCCTGGCCGGCCCGCGCAACTGGTGCTGGTGCATCCGCGCGAGGTACCGCGGCGCGGACTGGGCGGCGTGGAAGGGCGGGCCGCCTTCATCCACGCCATCGCCCATATCGAACTCAACGCGATCGACCTGGCCTGGGATGCGGTGTACCGCTTCCGCGGCCTGCCGCCGGCGTTCCATGCCGACTGGGTCAGCTGTGCCGACGACGAATCGCGGCACTTCATGTTGCTGCGCGAACGCCTGCAGGTGCATGGCCACGACTATGCCGATTTCCCCGCGCACAACGGCCTGTGGGAAATGTGCGAAAAGACCGCGCATGACGGCTTGGCACGCATGGCGCTGGTGCCGCGCGTGCTGGAAGCGCGCGGCCTGGACGTCACCCCGGGCATGATCGAGAAGCTGCGCAACGTCGGTGATGGCGAAACCGCCGACGTGCTGGAAGTGATCCTGCGCGAGGAAGTGGCGCATGTTGCCGCCGGTTCGCGCTGGTACCGCTGGTACTGCGACCGCGCCGGTGTCGAGCCGCGCGCACGCTTCAAGGAACTGCTGGTGGAGTACGCCGGCGGCTACCTGCACGGGCCGTTCAACATCGAAGCGCGCCTGCTGGCTGGTTTTGATGCGGATGAGCTCGCCAACCTGGTCGAGCAGGCCGGTTGAGAAGAAGGGGACGGAGGGGATCAAGTCGTTAATGCCACAAACGACTTGATCCCCTCCGTCTCCTTTTTCTTATGCATTCGGCAACACCACGCGCTTGCCGTCCACGGTCGGCCGGTTGATGTAGAACAGGCCTGGGCCCGGCCGGTACGGTAGTTCGCTGACGCCGGCATCGGCGGCGTAGGTCAGTGCGGTGTCGCCCAGGGCGTCGAAATTCCAGTGTGCCGACTGCATCAGGTAACGCCGCCGCAGCAGCGCCTCCTGTGTCTGCGTCAGCGGCTGTCCGGCCACCAGGCGGCGTGCGATCGGCTGCAGGGCGGATGGCAGCTCCCAGCCGGGAACTCCGGCCGCATTGGCGGTCCATTGCACGCCGGCATCGATGGCCTGCTGCTGCATCACCTGCAGTGCGATCAGTTGATAACGCCAGTCGATGCGCCGACGCAGCACCACCGCGGCAGTCACATACAGCACCGGTGACAGCAGCACGCTGCGGCTGCCGGCGCGACGCTGCTGCTGCCACTGGTGCCAGACATCCACCCAGATCTCTTTTTCCCCAACGCCCAGCTGCTGCCGCCAGCGTTCGGCATCGGCCTGTGTTTCAGCGTAGGCCGTGGTGGCCTGCAGCAACGCCAATGGTGGGACCTGGTAGTCGGCAACCGCTGGGCGGCGCAACTGTTGCCGGCGCGGTCGGCTGAGCAGCTTGGGGCCTTCCTCCAGCTGGTTGTAGCCACCACCGATGTTGGCATGCACACCGGGCAGGACGATCTCGGCGAATGGCGGCGCCACGCTGGTCAGCGGATAGTGCTGGCGATGTTCATCGCGTGCAGTGAGCTGCACGACGCGACCGGCGATGCCGCTGTGCAGGGCCAGCTGCGGCTGCTCATCGGCGCGGCCGCCATTGACTGCGACCACGGTGTCGAACAGTCCGATGAAGCGCAGCACCGGTGTGGCGGGAGCGAAGTTCGCAGTGCAGGACAGGCCGGCGACCTGCAGCAGCTGGCGCCAGCGCGCGCTGTCCCAGCCCTGCAGCTGGTTGGCGATGTCACGTGCCGCGGCAGCGCCGCGCGAATAGCCGAACAGATCCAGCTGCACGCCACGCAACGGTCGCTGCCAGCGCGCGGACAGCTCGGCCAGTGCCGCCGGCAGCAGCACCTGCAGCGCGCGCTGCACTTTTGCACGAACGCCACTGGCACCGATGCCGAAGGCCAGTCCGATCAGATCATCATCGGCATCATCGCGGGTGCCCACGCCCTCCACATAGATCGACAACGAAGGTGCGCCCGTCGCATCGCGGCGGCCGTCCGGATACAGCTGCTGCAGGCGCGCGATGTTGGTCAGGCCGTTGTCGTAGCTGCTGGTCAGCCGGCTCTGGTAGGTCGAATCATCATCCGCGCGCAGCTGTGCCGGGCGTGGCTGCGGAACCTGTGGGCGACCGCGTGCCAGGTTGTGTGCGTTGTTGCGGGTGCCATCGAAGAACAGGCCAATCCGCAGCATGCCGACATCTTCATCCGTGTCCTGCGATGGTGCCATGTGCATGTCCCGTCGTGACTGCGTCACGGTAGCGCGAAAGCGGTGTATTGACGAAGTGTAGTGACGCTTTTGACCTTACTTAACGCAGATGCGGTCGATCACAGTTCCTGATTTTCATTCCCATCTTCTATTGAATTCACACGACCCGCGCAGGCCATATGGCCAGACCCGGCAAACCCGGGCGTGCTGCATCAACGCTGTTCACATCATTCAAGGAGCGACGCAATGTTGTCCAGATCGATTGGCAAAGCGGCAGGTGGCCTGGTGTTGGGTTTGTCGGTGGCAGCGGCCGCGCATGCGGCACCGTTGTTCGAGCCGGTGACGGTCATCAGCCGGGCATCGGCAAACAGTGAGCCCGCGCTGGGCAAGCTGCTGGCCACCCCGTCCACCGCGACGGTACAGGAAGTGCGTGTCGACGCTGCTGCCACCGCGCAGCCGCAACTGGAGTTCGAACTGCTTGGCCAGCGCGTGCAGGCGGTGCGCAGCAAGGTGGAAGCCCTGCCCGATGGCGGCAGCATCTGGTACGGCCAGTTGCGTTCGCCGTCCGATCGGCTGACTGCCGCCACTTCGAACGGTCAGGATGATCCGGGCAATTCAGTGATCCTGGTGCGTTCGGGCAACACCCTCACCGGCTCGATCCGCAAGGACGGCAAGCTTTACCGGCTGCGTCCGCTGGGCAACCGCCATGTACTGGTGGAGGTGGATGAATCGCGGATGCCGGCCGATCATCCGGCCGACTACAACCAGCTGCCGAAAATCCCGATGGGCAACAATGACCGCATCGGCATCGCGCAGGCCTCGTCCGGCACCCCGGCCACCATCCGCGTGCTGGTGGTGGCGACCAATGCAGCGGTAACGGCCTATGGCGGCAACATGCAGTCGCTGGTGCAGCTGGCGGTGGCCGAATCCAACCAGGGTTACGTCAACAGCAACGTTGGCATCACCCTGCAGCTGGCCGGCTATGAAACCACCAACTACACCGAGTCCGGCAACTTCACCACCGACCTGACCCGCTTCCGCAACACCAGCGACGGCTACATGGACAGCATCCACACCAGCCGCAACAACACCGCGGCCGATGTCGGCGTCCTGCTGATCAACAACACGAGCTACTGCGGGTTGGCCTCGGGCATCGGCTCGACGGCATCGACGGCCTTCGCGGCGGTGTACTGGGATTGCGCGACCGGCTACTACTCCTTCGCGCATGAGATCGGCCATCTGCAGAGTGCGCGGCACGATATCGCCAGTGATCCCAGCACGTCGCCCTATGCCTATGGGCACGGCTATCGCTACGAGCCGTCCTCCGGTTCGCGCTGGCGCACGATCATGGCCTATGACTGCTCGGCCGGCTGCCCGCGCCTGAACTACTGGTCCAACCCGAACATCAGCTACAACGGCATCCCGATGGGCAATGCCAGTACCGCCGACAACCAGCGCGTGCTGGTCAATACCAAGGCCACCATCGCGGCCTTCCGCTGAAGCCAATCGCCGACCGGGGTCGGCGTCTACCCGGGTGCGTGCACCTGCCCTGGTAGATGCCAACCTTGGTTGGCACCCTGCGATCCATCATTCGCGCGCGAGCGTATCCAGCGACCAGCCGCCGGCATCCACGCGCAGTACCGATCCCTGTTCGTACCAGTCGCCCAGCACGATGCGGTTGCAGGTGCGGCCACCGGCCTGCAGCGTGTGCACCGCCGGACGATGGGTGTGGCCGTGGATCATGGTGTCCACGCCATGGCGCACGAAGGTGGCGTCGACTTCGGCCGGAGCCACATCGGTCACGGTCTCGAACTGCGCACGATCGCCCTGCTTCATTTCCGACTGGCGGGCCTGGCTGGCGTCGCGTGCCTTCTGCGCGAACGCGATGCGTGCGGCCAGCGGCTGTGACAGGAACTGCGCCTGGAATGCCGGGTCGCGCGTCTGTGCACGGAACTGCTGGTAGGGGATGTCGTCCGTGCACAGCAGGTCACCGTGCTGCAGCAGCACCGGGCGACCGTACAGCTCGATCACGCACGGGTCGGGCAGGATGCGCAGGCCGGCACGGCGCGCATAGTTTTCGCCGAGCAGGAAGTCGCGGTTGCCGCGGATGAAGTACACCGGCACGCCGCTGTCGGAGAGCACCTTCAGCGCGTCGGCCACTGCATCGGCGGCAGGCGAGGGCGTGTCGTCGCCGATCCAGGCTTCGAACAGGTCGCCTAGGATGTACAGCGCATCGGCGCCGGGCGCCTGTTCGCGCAGGAAGCGCAGGAACAGGTCGGTGATCTCCGGACGGCTGGGGTCCAGGTGCAGGTCGGAAATGAACAGCGTGGTCATGCCTGCATTCTAGGCCATCAACGATGACGGTAGCGCCGGGCCATGCGTGGCCGGCGCGGCGGCCATCACACCGGCAGCGGCAACCAGGCCAGGCTGGCCGATGCCAGCAGGATGGCGATGCCGGTGGCGGCCAGTACATCGGACGGGTAGTGCAGGCCCAGCACCACCCGCGACAGCGCGACGCCGAAGGTGAACGGGACCAGCAGCGGTGCCAGCCACGGGTAGTAGGCCAACGCGACGATGGTGAACGACACCGCGTGCAGGGTGTGCCCGGAGGGGAAGCTGAACTCGTCCAGCGGTGCCACCCAGGCACGGATGCGCAGATCGGCCGCATACGGGCGGGGACGCCGGGTCCAGCGCTTGAGGCCTTTGTAGAGCAGCAGCGCGGCCAGCCCGGTGGCGGCCATGTGCACGGAGGCGCGCAGTCCGTCGAAGCCGTCGAGCAGCACCAGCGCGCCCATCAGCACGTACCAGAACACGCCATCGCCGAGACGGCTGATGACCGAGAACAGGCGACGCACGCGGCGACGCCGGCAGTAGTGGTTGGCCCGGCGGCAGAGCCGCGCCTCGCGGCCGGCCAGCAGCTCAAGCGGCGTGGTGCGCATGGCCGCTCCTCCGCGACTGGGCCAGCTCGGAAAGCAGCGCATCGAATTCGGCAACCACCTGCTGTGGATGCAGGCGCTTCATCGCACGCGCGGCGCTGCTGCCGAAATCGCGGCGCCGTGCATCATCGGCGGCCAGCTGCACGGCTGCCTCGATGAACTGCTCATCGTTTTCCACGGCCGCGCCGTTCTCGCCATTACGCAGGTATTCGCGGGCCGCACCGTAGTCGAATGCGACGGTGGCCAGGCCGCTGGCCATGCTTTCCAGGGTCACGTTGCCGAAGGTCTCGCTGCGGCTGGGGAACAGGAACAGGTCACCGCTGGCGAAATGCCGCGCCAGGGCCTCGCCGCGCTGGATGCCGCAGAAGATGAAATCCGGGTTTTCATGTGCCAGTTTTTCGCGGGCCGGGCCATCACCTACCCAGACGAAGCGGGCTTTGGGCCGGATCTGCTGCAGGCGCCGGAAGGCTTTCACCGCCAGGCCAAGGTTCTTTTCCGCGGCGATGCGGCCGACATGGATCGCGACCAGGCCATTGCCGTCCACGCCCCATTCCTCGCGCAGCCCCGGGTCGCGCCGGCCCGGATCGAACTGCTGGCTGTCGACCGCACGTGCCAGCAGGCGTACACGTTCGAAACCCTGTTCGCCGAGGAACTGCTGCAGTTCGCGGGTGGGTACCAGCGTTGCGTCGGCCTGGTTGTGGAACCGGCGCATCCAGCGCATCGCAGCGGCCTGCAGCCAGGCGACGCCGTAGTCGGGCAGGTACTCGTCGAAGCGGGTGTGGAAACCACTGGCGACTGGAATGCCAAGGCGGCGCGCGGTGCGCAGCGCCGACCAGCCCAGCGGGCCTTCGGTGGCGATGTAGACCGCATCGGGACGCTGCTGCTGCCAGTGGCGGTTGAGCCGGATCGGTGCAGGCAGGCCGAAGCGCAGGCCGGGGTAGCGCGGCAATGCGGCACCCGGAACCAGCAGCGTGCCTGGCGCCGAGTCCAGCGCTTCGCTGGTCTGGCGTGGCCGGATCAGGTCGATGTCATGGCCGGAAGTGCGCAGTCCCTGCTCCAGGCCCTGCACGGTCAGGGCAACGCCGTTCACTTCCGGCGGGTAGGTCTCGGTGACGATGGCATAGCGCATGGCGGGCCTCCGGGTTTCCGGCATGCTCGGGCCTGGCGATGTAGCGGATATGACCGCTTTGCGACCACGGGATGACGGCGGTCCGGTTGCCGTGGAGCCACGGCCCCGAAGGGCCGTGGCAGTGGTCCAGGAAGCGCGGTGGATCAGAAGCGCTGCTGGTATTTCATGTAGATGAAACGACCGATGTCGAAGCCACCGTAGTAGGAGAAGTTGGCGCTCGGCTGGCTGTACATGACCGGCCCTTGGCGGCCGAATACATTGTTGGCACCGATCGAGACGGTCGCATCCCATGGCAGGTTGTAGCGTGCCTGCACGTCGTGGAAGGTGACCGATCCGCGACGGTTGTAGTCACGGCTGCCACTGAACCACGGTGCGCGCTGCCCAGGGTGCGAACACTCACCCGGGTACGTGGCCGCATCCAGGCAACGTTCCTTGACCGCGGAGAAATAGCGCAGGCCCCAACCCAGGCCGAGGTTGCCACGTTCCCAGCCCAATGACGCATTGGAGCGCACACGGAAGCCGATGCCGCCGTTGGTGGCGATGCCATTGCTGGGGATGGGGGGGGCATCCGCCTCGTTGGTGGTCCGTTCTTCCGCGGCCACCACATAGGTCGTCTTCCAGTCGGCGCTCAGCGTGCCCCAGGACGTTTCGAACTTGTGACCGATCTCCAGGTCATAGCCTTCGGCCTGGCGGAAACCGCTGTTGCGGCTGCCATAGCTGAGCGTGTTGACGATGCCCAGTTCCGGGTCGCGGGTGAAGCTGCCGCAGCGCTCGGCGATGCCCAGTTCGTAGCAGTCGCGGAGGATGTCATTGGGATGGTCGGCAACGATGGTGTTGTCGATGCGGACCTTCCACCAGTCCAGCGCGATGTTCAGTCCTTCAGCAAACGTCGGGCTCCAGACCAGGCCCAGCGTGCGGCTGGTCGAGGTTTCCGGCTTCAGGTCGGGATTGGAGCCGTTGGTGAAGGGCAGGGGCGTCTGCCCGCTGCTGCCGGTGATCGGCTCGTTGCCCTGGCCTAGCTGGCGGTAGCTGTCTGCGTTGGCGATGTCGGCGGCGCAGCGTGCACGTACCTCCGGGCTGCTGGCGGCCGCGCCATGGACGGTATCGCAGGGATCACGGAAGCCGGTGGTGAAGGTCTGCGAACCCCCACCGTACAGATTCGCGATGGTCGGTGCACGGAAGCCCTGGGCCCAGGTGCCACGGACCAGCAACTGGTCGATCGGCTTCCAGGAGACGCCGAACTTGCTGTTGAGGGTTCCGCCGAAGGTGGTGTAGTCGGAGTAGCGCGTCGCCGTGTCGAGGGTCAGCTGGCGTGCACCGGGCAGGTCGTGCAGCAACGGCACGCTCAGCTCCAGATAGGCCTCGTCGACACGGTAGCCACCGCCGGTGGGGCCCGCCGCCAGGTTGGTAGTGGCACCGGTCTGGGCCAGCGCGTCGGGAATGAAGCGACCCTCCTCGCGGCGGCTCTCCACGCCCAGGGCGAAGCCCAGTTCCCCGGCGGGCAGCGTGGCAAGGCCGCCACTGAGGCTGGCGAACAGGTTGCGGGTGGTGTTTCGGCCACGGGTGAGTTCCTCGGGGAACAGCCAGTCCTGCAGTTCGCCGTTGCCGGTCAGGCCGTACGGGTCATCCTGGCCATACGGCACCAGCGGATTCCAGGGCTTGCAGCCGGCAATCGGCGCGTCCGGTGTGCCGCATTCCACCTTGCCGGTGGCCGGGTTGTAGAACGAAGGACCGGTGGAATCGGCGACGCGCTGCTTGTGCAGGTTGCCGGTGGCTCGCTGCTCCAGCTCGCTGCGGTTGTACTGGTAGCCGGCTTCCCAATCGAACTCGCGACCGACGAACTGGAAGCTGCCTTCAAACGCTGCGACACCCTGCCAGGTGGTCAGTTCGCTGATGCTGACGCGCGGAATCTCCCAGCTGCGGCGGTTCCAGTGCACATCGCTTGGGCGTTCATAGCCGTGGTGGCTGCCGAACGGGTTGAACCAGCTGTCGGCGGACATCGGCGTGATGCCGGCTGCACCGGACTGGAACGGATAGCCGGCAACCTGGCGCGTGGTGGTGCGTCGGTTGTAGGCCAACTGGGTGTTGAAGCGGATCTGGTCGTTCAGGTCCATGCGTGCGTCGACGAAGAGCGAATCGCGCTTGATCGGCGTCTGCACGTGCATCTGTTCGTTGCTGTTGCTGACGTCACCGGTGAACGGTGTGTTGTCACTGAGGTGGAAACTGTCCGGCCCGCCCGGCTGGCTGCCGCGATCGAGTGAATAGCTGCAGCCACGGGCGCTGCTGCAGCCCGGGCCCTTGAAGCCGACGATGCGCCCCCACTGGCCGACCGTGGTCCAGCCATCGTCCGGATGACGATCGGTATAGGTGTAGGCGCTGAAGCCGCGGTCCTTCGCCCACACGCCCTTCTCTTCGACATGCTCGGCGGCGACGCTGATCGAGGCGCGGTCATTCGACCAGCCGGCAACCACATCGTACTGGGTGCGGGCACCGTCGCCTTCGCTGAACTGCCCATGGTAGACGTTGGCAGTCACACCCTGGACGTTGCGCCGGGTGATGATGTTGACCACGCCGGCCATCGCGTCGGAACCGTAGATGGCCGAAGCGCCGTCCTTCAGTACTTCCATGCGCTCCACGGCAGCGGCGGGAATGCTGGAAATGTCCTGGTAACCCGAAGTGGTCATGCCCAGGCGCTTGCCGTTGACCAGCACCAGCGTGCGCTGCGCCCCCAGCCCGCGCATGTCCACGTAGCTGCCGCCGGAGGCTTCGCCGCTGCTGAGTGGGCTGGCGCGGCTGAGCGCGGGGCTGCCGGTCGCGGTCAGGTTCTGCAGGATGTCCGCGACGGAATTGAAGCCCTGCCGCTCGATGTCGGCGCGGCTGATGGTCAGCACCGGCTGTGCGGTTTCCAGGTCGACCTGGCGGATGCGCGAACCGGTGATCTCGATACGGTCCAGCGTGGTGGCTTCCGGTGCGTGCTGGGCGAATGCGGGGGCGGCCAGTGTGGTGGTGGCCGCCAACGCCAGTGCACGACGGATCGCCAACCCGAGTTCGGGAATACGGATGGTCATGGGTCTCTCTCTCAGTCTTCGAAGTCTTCGGAACACAGCCAAGCGGGGCTGCGTCAATTCCACCGCGGCGGTGGATGTTCGAACCTAGTGAAGGCGGGCGCGGAGACGTATGGGCAAGCGACGAAAGCACCGCAGACGGCCGTGACGCTTCTGCACAAAGCAGAAGCAAATCAACCGATTGCTCCAACCTGTGGCATTGCGGCGGACGCAGCGCAGAGGACCGTGCCCCTGATTGAACGCATCAGGGTCAATGTGGAAAGCGACAGTCTGCGCGGGGCAGAAAAAAACCACGGCCCCGAAGGGCCGTGGTCGTCGAGCTTCAACAGCGTGGATGGATCAGAAGCGCTGCTGGTACTTCATGTACATGAAACGACCGATGTCGTAGCCACCGTAGTAGGAGAACGACGAGTTCGGCTTGCTGTACATCACCGGAGCTTCCTTGCCGAACACATTGTTCGCGCCCACCGAAACGGTGGCATCCCACGGCAGGTTGTAGCGGAACTGCACGTCGTGGAAGGTCACCGCGCCGCGCTCGTTGTAAGCGGTCGGCGACTTCAGCCAAGGAGCCAGGAAGGTCGGATCGGAGCATTCGTCCGGATACCGCGAGGCGTTGAGGCAGCGCTCCTTCACACCGGAGTAGTAGCGTGCCGTCCAGCTGACGCCGAAGTCACCCACATCCCAGCCCAGCACCAGGTTCGAGCGCACGCGGAAGGCAAGGCTGGTGGCGGTGCCGATGGTGTTGGCCACGCCGTTGATCGGCGTGATCGCATCACGGACATCATTGGTGGAGCGGTAGACGTTCTTGCTCACATAGGTGCTGGTCCAGCCTGCGCTCAGCTTGCCGTAGCTGGTGTCGACGCGGTAGCTGACATCCAGGTCGTAACCTTCGGTCTCGGCGAAGCCGGCGTTGCGGTTGCCGAACTTCAGGCCGGTGACGATGCCGTTGGACGGGTCGCGGGTGAAGCGGCTGCAGCGCGATTCGATGCCCTGCTCATAGCAGTCCTTCAGGATCTGGTTCGGGCTGTCACCGACGATGGTGTTGTCGATGCGGATCTTCCACCAGTCCAGCGCCACGTTGAGGTTGCTGACGAAGGTCGGGCTCCACACCAGGCCCAGCGTCTTGCTGGTCGAGGTTTCCGGAACCAGCAGTGGGTTGGAACCGGAAACGAACGGCGTCGGGGTCGCATCCTGTGCCGTGGTTACCGGCGTGTTGCCCTGCTTCAGCTGGCGGAAGTTGGCGGCATCGGCGATGTCACGTGCGCAGCGCGAGCGGACTTCAGCACTGCCCTTGGCCGAGCCGAACACGGTGTCGCACGGGTCGCTGAACTGCGCGAAGGTTTCCGAACCGCCACCGTACAGATCGTTGATGGTCGGTGCGCGGAAGCCCTCGGCCCAGGTACCACGGACCAGCAGCTGGTCGATCGGCTTCCACTTGAAACCGAACTTGCTGTTGAGCGTGTTGCCGAAGGTGTTGTACTTGGAATAGCGGGTGGCAGCACTGAAGCTCAGCTCACGCGCACCGGGGAGGTCGGCCAGCACCGGCACGCTGAGCTCCAGGTAGGCTTCCTTCACGTTGTAGCTGCCACCGGTCGGGCCTGCGGCCAGGTTGGTGGTGGCGCCGGTCTGGGCCAGGGCATCGGGGGTGTAGCGGCCATCTTCCTTGCGGCTTTCCACGCCGAAAGCGAAGCCCAGGTCGCCGGCCGGCAGGGTCATGATGCTGCCGGACAGGTTGGCGAACGCGTTCTTGGTGGTGGTCCGGCCGGTGGTGTGCTCCGCCGGGAACAGCCAGGCCATCAGTTCTTCATTGCCGGTCAGTCCGTTCGGATCGTTCTTGCCGTAGGGCACCAGCGGGTTCCACGGCGTGCAGCTGCTGATCACCGCGCCGGGACGGCCACACATCACCTTGCCGGTGGCCGGATCCAGGAACGACGGACCCACGGCGTCACGCACGCGCTTCTTGTGCAGGTTGCCGGTGGCGGTAGCGGTCAGCTCGTTGCGGTTGTACTGGTAGCCCACGTCCCAGTCGAAGTAGCGCTGGCCGATCTCGAAGCTGCCATCCAGCGACACTACCGCACGGTAGGTCTTCAGTTCGCTGGTGCTCACACGCGGGATTTCCCAGGTGCGGCGGTTCCAGGCCACGTCGGTTGGCTTGGCATAGCCGTGCTGGTTGCCGAACGGATTGAAGTAGCTGTCCTTGGACATCAGGCCGGTAGCGGTCGGGTCGCCCGAGATGGACACCGAGCTGGACTGCAGGGGGTAGCCTGCAATCTGGCGCTCGGCCGAACGCTTGTTGTAGCCGAATTCGGTGCGCAGGTTGACCTGGTCGGTGATCTTGAAGCGACCGTCGAAGTACACCGAGTCACGCTTGAGCGGATACATGACGTGCATCTGCTCGTTGGCGTTGCTGACATCGCCGGTGAACGGGGTCGCGTCGGTCAGGTGGTAGTTGGCCGGGTTGGTCGGATCAGCACCGCGGTTGAGCGAGTAGCCACAGCCGTCCTTGGTGTTGGTGCAGCCCGGGCCACCCTTCAGGCCGGTGACCTGGCCCCACTGGCTCAGCGTGGTCCAGTTGGAGGCATCGTTCGGGTGGCGGTCGCTCACGCCGTACTTGCTGAACCAGCGGTCCTTGGCCCAGACGCTCTTTTCTTCGGAGTGCTCCAGTGCCAGGGTCAGCGACACGCGGTCATTGCTCCAGCCGCCGACCACGTCGAAGCGGTCACGCGCACCGTCGCCTTCGCTGTACTGGCCGTGGTAGACGTTGGCGGTCACGCCGTTGACGTTGGAACGGGTGATGATGTTGACCACGCCGGCCATCGCATCGGAACCGTAGATGGCCGAAGCGCCATCCTTCAGTACTTCAATGCGTTCCACCGCCGACACCGGCAGCGAGGACACGTCCTGCAGGCCCGAGGTGCTGATGCCCAGGCGCTTGCCGTTGACCAGCACCAGGGTGCGCTGCGCGCCCAGGTTGCGCATGTCGATGTAGGTGCCGCCGGTGTTTTCGCCCGAGCTCAGTGCGTTTGCGCGGCTGATCGCCGGGCTGCCCATCGCGGTGACGTTCTGCAGGATGTCGGCCACCGAGCTGAAGCCCTGGCGCTCGATGTCCAGCCGGCTCAGTGCCAGGACCGGCTGTGCGGTCTCCACGTCCACCTGGCGGATGCGCGAGCCAGTGATCTCGATGCGATCCAGGGTGGTCGGCGCGGCAGTGCTGCCACTCTGGGCCAACGCAGGCAGCGCGGCCAGCGTCGCAGTGGTTGCCAGGGCGTAGCGGATGGCCTGCCCCAGGGGGGTGGTGCGTGAAGTCATGACGAGCTCTCTCTCTCAGGTCGTGCAGGGACGCCAAAAGGGGCGTCGAAGAAATCGGTCGCCGATAAGCGGACCGATGACCCGATAGTAGTCTCGTTGGTTAATGCCATGTAAAGAGGGCGTGTCGATTTGTACCAGGCTTCATCGTCAGATTTCACGAAAGCTCAACAAAAGCAGTCGCTTAGCTGTAGCCCTGAATGCGCTCCCCCGACATGATCTGCTGCATCGCAGCAGGTCAACGGGGGGCGCATGCGCGAATCGTAACGGTGTGTGACCTTCTTCCCCTCGTGGGAAAGCGTGAGCCTCAGGCCACGAACGGCCGGAACTGGATGCCCAGCCCGGCGATGCCGTCGGTCTCGCCGATCAGATCGGCGCGCAGCAGCGGCCGGGCATCGATGAAGGCCTGCGGCACGATCAGCGACAGGCGGTTGTCGTCGGCGGTCAGTTCCAGCGCGGGCAGTGGATCGTCCTCATGGGCACGATTGAGCAGCACCGCCAGGCGCAGCAGGGCGGCCAGCCGGCGTGCGGTCAGCAGCAGGCGCTCGGGCAGGGCGTCGAAGGCGGTCTTGGTTACGCTGCGGCGATGGCTGCGCACCAGCGCGGCCAGCATCTGCTGTTCCTGCCGCGAGAAGCCGGCGATATCCGAGTGTTCCAGTACGTAACTGCCATGCACGTGGTAGCCGCTGTGCGCGATCATCAGGCCCAGCTCGTGCAGGCGTGCGGCCCAGCCGAGCATCCGCGCGTCGTCGGCATCGAGCCGCCAGCGTTCCTGCACCTGTTCCAGCAGTGACAGCGCGGTGTCCTGCACGCGATCGGCCTGCACGGTATCGATGCCGTAGCGTTGGCTGAGTGCGGACACCGATTCATCGCGCAGGTCGTTTTCGCCAGCGCGGCCGACGATGTCGTACAGGATGCCTTCGCGCATCGCCGCCTTGCTGACCAGCAGCTTCTGCAGGCCCAGTGCCTGGAAGGCGGCCTCCAGCACCAGGATGCCGCCGGCGATGATCGGGCGGCGGTCGCTGGACAGGCCCGGCAGCTGGATGTCGTCGATCTTCTTGGCCTTCAGCAGTTCGTCGCGCAGCTGGGGCAGGGCCTCGGCGGTGATCGCGCCCTTGCTCAGCTTCATCGTGGCGCAGATCTCGCTGATCGCCTTGTGCGTGCCGGACGAGCCCAAGGCTTCCTGCCAGCCCAGCGCGCGGTACTTGCTGGCGAAGGGCTGGAACTCGCGGCCGATCTCGGCCAGTGCGTCCTTCCAGCGCTTCTTGCTCAGCTTGCCGCCGGGGAAGAAGCGCCGGGTGCTGGCGATGCAGCCGGCCTGCAGGCTTTCGCGCTCCAGGGTCTGCATGCCCATGCCGATGATGAATTCGGTGGAGCCGCCGCCGATGTCGATCACCAGCCGGCGCTGGCCGGGCTTGGGCGGTTGCGCGTGGGCCACGCCCAGGTAGATCAGGCGCGCTTCTTCGCGGCCGCTGACCACTTCGATGGCATGCCCGAGCGCGGTTTCGGCGGGAACCAGGAACGACTGCGGCGAGCGCAGCTGGCGCACGGTGTTGGTGGCCAGTGCGCGCACCCGGTGCGGCGGCACGTTGCGGATGCGCTGGCCGAAGCGGGCCAGGCATTCCAGCGCGCGCTGCCGCGCAGCGGAGGAGAGCCCACCTTTGCCATCCAGGCCATCGGCCATGCGCACGGTCTCGCGCAGGCGGTCGATCACCCGCAGCTGGCCGAGCGTGTAGCGCGCGATGACCATGTGGAAACTATTGGAGCCAAGGTCGATGGCGGCCAGCAGGTCGCCATCCTGCAATGCGGGCGGAGTCGTGGTGGTATGCGGCATGGACGAATGTTAGCCGAAGGGGCGGTGTGCTCGTCACCGCGCGGCCTTCACATTTTGGAAGAGGGGAGTGCGGCAGGGCTGCGCCCTGCACCCGCCGAATCAACGGCAACGGCTAAAGCAAAAGCAAAAGCGGGCTATCCGTAGGATGGCGGGGTGGGTCCGATGGCAGGGGACGCCGTTAACCCGTCCATGGGGGCTTGGTCGCCGCATCCATGCGGCTCACACCCCTGCCACCGGACCCACCCCGCCTTCGACAGAATTCCGCTGCTGTTGGTAGGTGTCGACCTTGGTCGACACTGATCCAATCCCGACCAGAATCGGTGCCTGCCGCTCCTGGTAGGTGTCGACCTTGGTCGACACACCGGCTCACAGCCCCTGCATCAATGCCATCTGCGCAGAATGCGGGGCTTCGTCGTGTGCCGGGGCACGCTTGTGGTAGATGCCGTCGGCATCCAGTTCCCAGGCGTTGAGGTTGTCGTCCAGGTAGTTCTGCAGGACTTCGCGGTACACGCGCTTGGCCAGCTCCGGGTCGAGGATCGGGAAGCACGTCTCGACACGGCGCAGCAGGTTGCGTTCCAGCCAGTCGGCGCTGGCGCAGTACATCTCCGGTGCGCCGTCGTTGCCGAACCAGTAGACGCGGCTGTGCTCCAGGAAGCGGCCGACGATCGAGCGCACGCGGATGTTGTCCGAGATGCCCGGTACGCCCGGGCGCAGGGTGCAGGCGCCGCGGATGATCAGGTCGATCTGCACGCCTGCCTGCGAGGCGGCGTACAGCGCGCGCACCACCTGCGGTTCGTTCAGTGCGTTCATCTTGGCGATGATCCGCGCCGGGCGGCCGGCGGCGGCGATGCGCGTTTCGCGCTCGATGCGGCCGAGGATGCCGGTGTGCAGGGTGAAGGGCGACTGCAGCAGGCGCTTGAGCTTCATCTTCGAGGCCAGCCCGGACAGCTGCTGGAACAGCAGGTGCACGTCGTTGCCGATGTCCGCATCGGCAGTGATCAGGCTGATGTCGGTGTACGCGCGGGCGGTGCCGCTGTGGTAGTTGCCGGTGCCCAGGTGCACGTAGCGGCGCAGTTTGCGGCCCTCGCGGCGCACGATCAGCAGCATCTTTGCGTGGGTCTTGTAGCCGACCACGCCGTACACCACCTGCACGCCGGCTTCCTGCAGGCGATCGGCCAGGCCCAGGTTGGCCTCTTCGTCGAAACGTGCGCGCAGTTCAACCACCACGGTCACGTCCTTGCCGTTGCGCGCGGCCTGGATCAGCGCGTCGACGATCAGCGAATCCTTGCCGGTGCGGTACAGGGTCTGCTTGATCGCCAGTACGTTGGGGTCGATCGCCGCCTGCCGGATCAGGTCCAGCACTGCGGTGAAGGCATCGAACGGGTGGTGCAGCAGCAGGTCCTGGCGCGCCGCCGTCTCGAAGATGCCGTCGCTGTCGCGCAGCGTGCGCGGAGTCATCGGCGGGTACTTCAGGTCCGGCTGCGCGATCAGGTCGTACAGCTGGATGATGCGGTTGAGGTTGACCGGGCCGTCGATGCGGTACACCGCGTTCTCGGTCAGGCCGAAATTCTGCAGCAGGGTGCGCACGATGTCGCGTGGCATGTCCTGCGCGATTTCCAGGCGCACCGCCGGCCGGTAGCCGCGGTCGACCAGTTCGTCGCGCAGTGCCAGCGCCAGGTTCTCCACTTCCTCCTCGTCCACCACCAGCTCGGAGTTGCGGGTAACGCGGAACTGGTAGGCCCCCTGCACTTCCATGCCGGGGAACAGCTCATCGACGAAGGTGGACAGCACCGACGACAGGAACACGAAGTTCTGCGATCCGCCGAGCTTCTCCGGCAGCTGGATGATGCGCGGCAGCGAGCGCGGCGCACGTACGATGGCCAGATGGCCGGCGCGGCCGAACGCGTCGGTGCCCTTCAGCACCACCACGATGTTCAGCGACTTGTTGAGGATCTTCGGGAACGGATGCACCGGGTCCAGGCCCAGCGGCGACAGCACCGGCATGATCTCGTTGCGGAAGTAGGCGCGCAGCCAGCGCTTCTGGCGGTCGGTCCAGGAATGGCGGCCGAGCACGCCGATGCCGGCCTCCATCAGCGCCGGGCGCAGCGTCTCGTTCCAGCAGCGGTACTGCTGGTCCACCAGTTCCGCGGCGCGGTCGTGGATGGCATTGAGGATGGCCTGCGGGCTCATCCCGTCCGGCGCCGGCGGCAGGCCGAATTCCTGCGCGTGGCGCACGGCGGCGGCGCGGATCTCGAAGAACTCGTCCAGGTTGGTGCAGGAGATGCACATGAAACGCAGCCGCTCCAGCAGCGGCACCTGCGGGTCCATCGCCTGGGCCAGCACGCGGAAATTGAAATCCAGCTGCGACAGTTCGCGGTTGATGTAGAGCGCCGGGTCACGCAGCGGATCGTTGTCCGGGCTCACGGGGAGGGGGAGGGATCCGAGGCTGCTCATGGCGTCATTCTTCGATGGAAGTCAGGGGGGCGGACTCGCGCGGGCGCACGTGGTCGGCATCGAAATGGCAGGAAAACACCGAGCCCTTGCCGACCTCGCTTTCAATCTCCAGCCGTGCGTGGTGCAGGCCGAGGATGTGCTTGACGATGGACAGGCCCAGGCCGGTACCGCCGCTTTCGCGGGAGCGGCTGCTGGAGACACGGTAGAAACGTTCGGTCAGGCGCGGCAGGTGGGTGGCCGGGATGCCGTAGCCGGAATCGCGCACTGCCAGCACGGCACCGTCGCCTTCGCGGCGGAACTCCACGGCGATGCGGCCACCGGCCGGGGTGTAGCGCACGGCGTTGGTGACCAGGTTGGAGAAGGCGCTGTGCAGTTCCTTGGTCGAGCCCTGCAGGTCAACGCCGGCAAGATCGTCGATGCTGATCTGGTGGCGGCCCTGGCTGTGCGCTTCGGCTTCGCGGCGCAGGGTGGCCAGCATCGGCTGCATGGCCACGGTCTCTTCCTCGCTGTGTTCCTGCGACTCGAGGCGCGACAGCGTCAGCAGGTCTTCCACCAGCTGGGCCATGCGCTGGCTCTGCTTGCGCATTTCTTCCAGCATCGGACCGGTTCCCGGGAAATCCTCCGGGTCCATCATGTCCAGGTAGCCGTGGACCACGGTGAGCGGCGTGCGCAGCTCGTGTGAAACGTTGGCGACGAAGTCGCGGCGCACCTGCTCCAGGCGCAGCAGCTTGCTGACATCGCGGGCGATCAGCAGCCAGTAATCGGAGGAATAGGGAATCAGGCGCAGGTTCAGGCGGATCGCCGGGTCGACCGGCGAGGGCACGTCCAGGATCGGCTCGGCATTGCGGCCACCAGCGAGCCAATGCGCCAGCGGCATCGGTTGCAGGCGTTCGACCAGGGCCTCGCCGAGGTCGCCCGGATGATGCAGGCCGAGCAGGGCGGTGGCCGCTTCGTTGAACCACTGCACACGCTGGCTGTTGCGATCCAGCACCACCACGGCATCGGGCAGCGCGGCGGCGGCGGCGCGGTAGCTGCGCAGCATGTCCAGCAGGCGGCGCTTGCGCACGCGCATTTCCACCTGGTTGCGGTACAGCAGGCGGTCCAGCTCGTTCCAGACGCCGGTGCCTTCTTCGGCGGTGTCCCAGCGCTGGCGCGCGGTCAGCCGGCGCAGCACGCTGCGCAGGCGCCAGTAATGCCATGCCAGCGTGGCCAGTGCGCCCAGTGCGATGCACAACCACAGATGGCCCGTGAACCACCCCACCAGTCCGGCGAACAGCAGTACCGCGGCAACGGTGGCCAGGGTCTTCAACCAGGCAGAGCGGATGTGGCGGGGCATTGCGATCTCGTCGTTGAGGTGCGGCGGTTCACTGGGGTGAACCGAGGGTTATAGCAGAGTTGCCGGCGCCGGCACCCGCAGGTGCGTGGCGCCGGCACGACGAGACTCAGGTAGCAGTGGAGAAGCGGTAGCCGGCGCCGCGCACGGTCTGCACCATGTTTTCGGCGTTGAACGGTTCCAGCGTCTTGCGCAGGCGGCGGATGTGCACGTCGATGGTGCGCTCCTCCACGTACACGCTGCCGCCCCACACGTGGTCCAGCAGCTGGGCGCGGGTGTAGACGCGCTCGGGGTGGGTCATGAAGAAGTGCAGCAGGCGGTATTCGGTGGGGCCGATCGGCACCGGCTGGTCGTTGGCGAACACGCGATGGGCGGCGCCGTCGATGCGGATCGGGCCGACGGCCACGCTGCCGTCCTCGTCATCTTCGCGGGCCCGGCGCATCACCGCACGGATGCGGGCCAGCAGTTCGCGCGCCGAGAACGGCTTGACCACATAGTCGTCGACGCCAGCTTCAAGGCCTCCGACGCGATCGTTCTCTTCGCCGCGGGCGGTCAGCATGATGATCGGCACTTCGCGGGTCAGGGTTTCCTTGCGCCAGCGGCGGGCCAGGTCCAGGCCGCTGGTGCCGGGCAGCATCCAGTCCAGCAGGATCAGGTCGGGGACGCGGTCGGCGATGGCGGTCTGGGCCTCACGGGCGTCGCCGGCGTGGACCGGTTCGTAATCGCCCTTGCGCAGGGCGAAGGCGACCATTTCACGGATCGCGGGCTCGTCATCGACGATCAGGATGCGTTTCTGCACGAGGACACCGTAGGGCTCGGTTACTGGAGTGGTGCCAGTAGACTACGGTTTGATGACATGTTTGTGACTGCCTGGCCGGAACCGGCCTGGATTGCCATCGGCCGGTCATGCAGCGCTCAGCGGCGGTCCAGATCCGGGTCCTGCACGCCCTGGCGGCGCAGCTCCAGCACGGTGGGGGTGATCGCCTCGATGCGCGCATCCACCCGTGCCCGGCCGACATAGTCCAGCGCCGGGTTGCGCTTGAGCGCCTGCAGCTGCATCAGCGACTGCTCCGGGCGGCCGCTGAGGAAGGCCGCCTCGGCGTAGGCCTCGCTGGCACGCACGCTGTCGCCGGCCAGTTCGCTGGCGCGGGCGTACCGCTGCTGGAAGACCGGATCGTTACTGCTTTGCGACAGCAGGGGCCGCAGCATGGCCTGCGCGCGCTGGCCGGCCTCGCGGCTGCCCTGTTCGTTCAGGATCTCGGCATAGGTCAGCGCCACCGGACGGCTGTTGGGGTGCTGGCGCAGCAGCTGCTCGAAGCGGCTGTTGGCCTGGGCGGTCTGGCCCGCACGCGATTCGGCCTCGCCCAGCCCCAGTGCCAGCCACAGATTGTCCGGGCGGGTCTGCAGCAGGCCTGCCAGGGTCTGCCGGGCCTGGGCGGCGCCGGCGCGACCGCTGCGCATCACCGCCAGCGCCTGGCCATAGCGCTGGGCATCGTTGAGGCCGTCCTTCTGGCGCTTGGCCAGATCGGCGTACTCGCGTTCCAGCTCGGGGGTGGAGTCCGCGCTGAGCACGCGCAGGCGCTCGCGCGCCCAGTCGAAGTCGCCACTGGCGCCGCGGCTGAGCTGGCCCATCGGGATGCGCAGCACGCTGCTGGGCAGCAGCGGGTTGTTTCCGCGCAACAGGGGTTCGGCCAGGCTGGGATCGGTCGGGTCCACGCGCTCCCTGCGCTCGCCACTGGGGGTGGTGGTGGTCAGCAGCACCGTGTCCTTCTTCATCTGCTCGGCGCGGGCCTTGGCCTCGCTGATGCGGGTGATGTTGACCGGGTGGGTGCGCAGGAACTCGGGCACGCTGTAGCCGCCCTCGTTGCCGCGCATCGCCGATGCCATCCGCTCGAAGAAGCCGGCCATGGCATCCACGTCGTAGCCACTGCGCGACAGGGTGCGGATGCCGAGGCGGTCGGCCTCGGACTCGTTGGAGCGGGTGTAGTTGATCTGCCGCTGCTGCATCAGGCCCATGCCGGAACTGATCGCGGCCATCGTCGCGTTGCCGGAGGAGGTGCTGTTGCTGGCCTGCGCGGCCACCACCGCCGCCAGCATGCCGAGCAGGATCGGGATCTGGTCGCGCTGGGCGCGCTCGACTCCGCGCAGCACGTGCTGCTGGGTGACGTGGGCGATTTCGTGCGACAGCACCGCGGCCACCTCGTCCTCGCGCTCGGCGGTCAGCACCAGGCCGGCATTGACCCCGATATAGCCGCCCAGCGTGGCGAAGGCGTTGATCTGGCGGTCCTTCATCACGAAGAACGTGTACGGCTGGCGCGGCTGGTCGCTGTTGGAGCCGAGGCGGGTGCCCATGGTCTGCAGCCAGTCGTTGACCAGCGGGTCGTCCAGCAGGTAGCCGTAGTTGCGCAGCTCGCGCAGCATCATCGCGCCGTACTCGGCCTGACGGGCCGGGGTCAGCAGCTCGCCGGCCGACGAGCCGATGTCGGGCAGTTTCTCCTGGGCCTGGGCCAGCGGCGTGGCCAGGGCCAGGGTGACGGCGGTAGTCAGCAGCAGGGCTCGCAAGCAGGAGGTCCTCGGGCGGGGCGCGCCAAGCGTGGCAGGGCAGGGGGCAACCATTCGTTAATCCACAGTGTTGCGGCCGTGGCGTGGAATTTCCAGCGCACCGGTACCATATGTAGACCGTCGATCCATCGTGGAGTTTCCCGTGACAGCCCAGACCGCCGGCGGTGCCCCCGCCATCACCATCTATTCCACCGCCGTCTGCCCGTACTGCGTGGCCGCCAAGAACTTCCTGAAGAGCAAGGGCCAGCAATGGACCGAGGTCCGCATCGACCTGGACCCGGTCGAGCGCGAGAAGATGATGGCCAAGACCCGCCGTACCAGCGTGCCGCAGATCTTCGTCGGCGACGTCCATGTGGGCGGCTACGACGACATGATGGCCCTGCACCGTGAAGGCAAGCTCGAGCCGCTGCTGGCCGGGCAGGGCCAGGCATGAGCGCGGCCGACGACGGCAGCAAGGACCGCATCGCCGAGTTCACCGAGTTCCGCAAGCGCATGAACGAGCGCATCCTGGGCGAGCCGAACCAGGTGGTGCGGCGCTTCTTCGCGCTGGACACGCAGACCTACCAGGCCGGTGCGCTGGACGTGAAGACCAAGGAACTGCTGGGCCTGGTGGCCTCGATGGTGCTGCGCTGCGACGACTGCATCAGCTACCACGTGGCCCAGTGCAAGGACGCCGGGGTGACCCGTGAAGAGTTCTTCGAGACCTTCTCGGTCGGCCTGGTGGTGGGCGGCTCGATCGTGATCCCGCACCTGCGCCGCGCGGTCGACTTCCTCGACCAGCTCGAAGGCGGCGCCGCCGCCCCGGCAGCGCACGAGCACTGAGGTAGCACCGGGCCATGCCCGGCGGAGACCTGAACGAAAAGCCGCCGGGCATGGCCCGGCGCTACCGGATCACGGCCGCGCGCCGGGGCCTTTCCCGCGATCCAATCGCCCAGGAGCCCCTTCTTGTTGAAGGGGCGCGCGGTCAGGCGGGGGTAGAGGAGAAATGCGCGGGCAATTCTGCCTTACCCGGCTCGGACTAATTGCCTATTTGGGGTCTCCGAGCCGGGTAAGGCATAATTGCCGGTGAAACTTCCTTTGCGCCGGCGTTTCCGGGCACGTCCGGACGGCGTTTTTCCCCCTGTTCGGAACATCGATCAATGACGCAGAAAATTACGGTCATCCGCGGCGACGGCATTGGCCCGGAAATCATGGACGCCACCCTGTTCGTGCTCGACCAGCTCAAGACTGGCCTGGAGTACGAAGACGCCGACGCCGGCCTGGTGGCCCTGGAAAAGCACGGCGACCTGATGCCGGCGGTGACCCTGGAATCGATCGCGCGCAACAAGGTCGCGCTGAAGAGCCCGCTGACCACCCCGGTCGGTGGTGGTTTCACCTCGATCAACGTCAGCCTGCGCCGTCACTTCGACCTGTACGCCAACGTGCGTCCGGCCCACACCTTCCCGAACACCAAGTCGCGTTTCGACAACGTCGACCTGATCACCGTTCGTGAGAACACCGAAGGTGCGTACCTGGCCGAAGGCCAGGAAGTGTCGGCCGACGGCGAGACCGCCTTCTCCGGCACCCGCATCACCCGCAAGGGCTCCGAGCGCATCGTGCGCTATGCCTTCGAGCTGGCCAAGAGCACCGGCCGCAAGAAGGTCACCGCCGTGCACAAGGCCAACATCATCAAGTCGACCTCGGGCCTGTTCCTGAATGTCGCCCGTGAAGTGGCCGCGCAGTACCCGGACATCGAATTCCAGGAAATGATCGTCGACAACTGCTGCATGCAGCTGGTGATGCGTCCGGAACAGTTCGACGTGATCGTCACCACCAACCTGTTCGGCGACATCATCTCCGACCTGTGTGCCGGCCTCGTCGGCGGCCTGGGCCTGGCCCCGGGTGCCAACATCGGCAAGGACGCGGCGATCTTCGAAGCCGTGCACGGCACCGCGCCGGACATCGCCGGCCAGGGCAAGGCCAATCCGTGTGCGCTGCTGCTGGCAGCCGCGCAGATGCTGGACCACGTCGGCCAGCCGGAGAACGCCGAGCGCCTGCGCAAGGCCATCGTGGCGACCATGGAAGCCAAGGACTCGCTGACCGGCGACCTGGGCGGCACCGGCACCACCATGAGCTTCGCCAAGGCCATCGCCAGCCGCCTGTAAGCGGCCGGTCGGCCTCGGTTGGATCCCAGCGGGGCGCCTTCGGGCGCCCCGTTGCGTTTTCCGGTAGATCGACGCCATGCGTGGATGACGGAATGATCGGTTGTGCGGTTTTCGCACAGGTCATGTGCCCCCGCACGGCTGGTTCGTGCGCCAATCGCTCCGCATCCTGTGCCCCACACCCACCGCACAGGAACCCTCCCATGAACCTCACCGCCTTCGGCCTGGCCAGCCTGATCGGCATGGCCGCCACCGCCCCGGTCGCTGCCGCCGAACCGTCCCATCCCACCATTCGCCACATGGCCGGCGCGCCGGTCGCGGCCTCGCTGGATGCAGCGAAGACCGCCGTGCTGGTGATCGACTTCCAGAACGAATACTTCGATGCCAGCGCCGCGCCCGGCTTTGCTGGTGGCCGCATGGTCATTCCCGATGGCGTGGCCGCACTGCGCCAGGCCAGGCGGGTGGTCGAGTTCGCCGATGCTCACGGCATCCGCGTGATCCACGTGCAGCATGTGCTGCCGGCCGGCGCACCGCTGTTCGCGCAGGGCAGCGTCAATGCCGCCTTCCATCACGACCTGAAGCCGCGCAAGGGTGAGACCGTGGTGCAGAAGGACAATGTCAGCGTGTTCGTTGGCAACTCGGCCGCGGTGCTCGACACGGTGCTGAAGGATGCCGGCATCGACACGCTGATCGTCACCGGCCTGCAGACCCATGCCTGTGTGGCCGGTGCTGCGCGCGACGCGGCGGCGGCACCGCGCGGCTACCGGGTGATCGTATCGTCCGATGCCAGCGCCAGCCGCGACCTGGACCTGGCCAGTGGCCAGCGCATCGATCATCGCGCGCTGCATGACGCCTCGCTGGCGCAGATCGAAGACGCCTTCGGTGATGTCATGAGCACCGACGCGATCCTGGCGCTGCCGGTGCGCAAGGCCGGCGACGGCGCTTGATAAGCTGGTGGGGCCCGCATGCCGTGGGCCCCGTCACCTGGAGTCGCTCGCCGATGGATCACTTCGCCGCCCTGCGTGCGCTGCGCGCCATCGTCGACGCAGGCAGCTTCACTGCTGCTGCCGAGCGCCTGGGGACCACCCACTCGGCGATGTCACGGCAACTGCGGCAGCTGGAAGAGCATCTGCAGGTGCGACTGCTCGATCGCAACAGCCGCCGGCTGTCACTGACCGAAGCCGGTCGCGACTACTACCGCGAGGCGGCAGCGCTGCTGGATCGCCTGCAGGAAGCGGATGATCGCGTGCGTGCCGGGCAAGCGCAGCCCGGTGGCATCGTACGCATCAGCGTGCCGCAGGTCGTGGCCAGCCAGGAGTTGCCGCATTGGCTGCCGTCGTTCCTGCAGCGCTACCCGCAGGTTGCGCTTGATCTGTCGGCCGATGATCAACTGGTCGATGTCGTCGGTGGTGGCTTTGACCTGGCGCTGCGTATCGCGGCCTCGCTGCCGGACAGCCAGCTGGTCGCGCGCGAACTGGCCAGCTGCCCGCGCATCCTGGTCGCTGCACCGGCCTATCTGGCGCATCATGGTCTGCCGCGTCAGGCATCGGATCTGGCGCAGCACACGCTGCTGGGCTTCAGTCCCACGCCGTCAATGCCGCCCTGGCAGTTGCAGGGGCCGCGCGGCGCCAGTGCGAGCATCGAGGCCGGGCAACGCCTGCGCGTGGATGCGACGCCGGCGCTGTATGCCGCCGCGCTGGCGGGAATGGGCATCAGCCTGTTCACCGCACTGACGGTGCAGGAAGACCTGCGCGCCGGTCGTTTGATCCGTGTGTTGCCGGCCTGGCATGCGGGACAGCGACGCTACTTCGCGCTGTATCCACATGCGCGTGCGCTTGCTCCCAAGGTGCGTGCGCTGGTCGAGCACCTTGCGGCGCACTACGCTGCGCAGGTGGGCGCGGCAGGGTAGTCGCGCGGCTGCAACCGAGGTGGTGATGGAGTCGGTGTATCTGCTGGTCGCGCTGGGCGCGATCGTCGCCGGATTCGTGCAGGGCCTGTCCGGCTTCGCCTTTGGCATGGTGGCGATGTCGTTCTGGGCATGGGGACTGGAGCCGCGGCTGGCGGCGACGCTGTCGGTGTTTGGTGCGCTGGTCGGTCAGCTGGTGGCTGTGTTCACCGTGCGCCGTGGCTTCAACCTGCGCCTGTTGCTGCCCTTCGTCGTGGGCGGGCTGGCCGGCATTCCGCTGGGCGTGATGGTGCTGCCGCAGCTGGACATGGACTGGTTCAAGGCGCTGCTGGGCGGCTTCCTGGCGCTGTGGTGCCCGGTGATGCTGATGGCGCGCTCGTTGCCTCCGGTCCGCGTCGGCGGCCGTATCGGTGATGCGATCGCTGGCATGGCCGGTGGCGTGCTCAGTGGCATTGGCGGCTTTGCCGGGCCGGTGCCGACGTTGTGGAGCACCCTGCGAGGCTTCGGCAAGGACGAACAGCGCGCGGTCATCCAGAACTTCAACCTGGCGATGCTGGCGGTGACCATGGCCACCTATGTCGGCAGCGGCCTGGTCAGCCGGCAGATGCTGCCGTATTTCGCCATCGTGGCACCGGCCATGCTGGTGCCGACCCTGCTGGGTGCAAGGGTCTACATCGGCATCAGCGAGGCGCGCTTCCGGCAGCTCGTGCTGGGCCTGCTGACCGCGTCAGGCATCGCGTTGCTGGCATCGTCGCTGCCGGTGCTGCCGGTGCTGCTGGCGCGCTGAGGGAGGAACGACAAAGGGCGCCACGAAGGGCGCCCTTTGTCGTCTATTGCATGTTGCGGCTCAGCGCTGCTGGATTTTCGACAGCAGGCGCAGGAATTCAACGTACAGCCAGACCAGGGTCACCATCAGGCCGAATGCGCCATACCACTCCATGTACTTCGGTGCACGCTGGGCGACACCGGTCTCGATGAAGTCGAAGTCCAGCACCAGATTCAGCGCGGCCACGACCACCACGAACAGGCTGAAGGCGATGCCCAGCCAGCTGGAGTCATGGATCACCGGCACGTCGATGTTGAAGAAGCCCAGCACGAACGACGCCAGGTAGAGCAGGGCGATGCCGCCAGTGGCCGCGACTACGCCCATCTTGAAGTTCTCGGTGGCCTTGATCAGGCCGCTGCGGTACGCGAACAGCAGCGCGAACAGAGTGCCGAAGGTCAGCAGCACGGCCTGGAACACGATGCCCGGGAACTTGGCGTTGAACACGGCCGAGATGGCGCCGAGGAACAGGCCTTCCACCAGCGCGTACATCGGCGCGGTGACCGGCGACCATTCCTTCTTGAAGACGGTGATCAGCGCCAGCACCAGGCCGCCGATGGCGCCGCCCATGGCATACAGCCTGGCACCAGGCAAAACCTGACCGTAGTCGCCGATGGTCTGGTTCCAGGCGAAAGCGGCCGTCAGCACGGTCAACAGCAGCAGGAAACCGGTCTTGTTGACGGTGCCGTTGAGGGTCATTGCCTGGTCGGGGCTGGTCACCACCGAGCCGCTGGCGAGGTCGAGGAAGGTGGACTCGGAAAGAGCCGGGTTGCCGCTGCGCATGCGCGTTCTCCGTGCGAATGAGGGTCTGGACGGCCATCCGGCCGATGGGCGTGAGCATAGCCGATGACTGCTTTCGGCGTTGTGGCAGGCGCCGGATCTGTACATCCTGCGTTGACAGTTCCCAATGCGCTTGGCGACAATGACCAACTCCCCGGGCATGGCCCGAGGAGATTGCAAGACCGGGGTATAGCGCAGTCTGGTAGCGCGCCTGCTTTGGGAGCAGGATGTCGGGGGTTCGAATCCCTCTACCCCGACCAATCCCACATCACGTCGGATTGGACACCGTTCCGGTTCGGGCGCCCGTAGCTCAACTGGATAGAGCACCGGCCTTCTAAGCCGGCGGTTACAGGTTCGATTCCTGTCGGGCGCGCCATTGGAATCAACTGGTTACGCAATTTTCTAGGCCTCGTTCTGCGGGCGTCCGGAATTGGCTCCGGAATTGAGCGTCTCTCGTGTTTGGCCCCACGGTGGCCGCCCAACGCGTCAAGTAGGCTAAGCAGGAAGCCGATCGAGCCCACGTAAGCGGCGTCCTCGTCATCGCTAGGGTCGAGTTCGAAGCCGATCTGCGCGACTAGGCGTATAAACTCTGCGAGCAACCGATCAAGATTGGCGTCCGTAGGGCGCGGGTGTGGTCGATGTGCTTCGGCAGGTTGGGTGCGGCCTTGCTGCGGCGTGCCATGGTGCTGCGGTGAGTCCTTTCAGACCAGCGAAGCGGGATAGCGTTCGTTCTCGAAAGCGGGTTTGATGAGGCCCAGTGCCTCGTTCAGGGCGAAGTTTGTTGTCCAGATGCTGCCTTGGCCGTCGTACTGGACGCGGATGTTCCGTTGTCTCGCCCAGCGCTCGACGCTGGCAAGCCGAGGGTGTTTCCCAGGTCGGACGCCGGCTGCGGCCAGACTTCGCCCATATGCTATTCCGCCCAGATCGAAGACGCCCAAAAGAAGCCGTCAGGCAAACAATTGGCGCGCTGGTAATTGAAAAGGCGGCCCAAGAAGGCCGCCCATCTACTCAATCTCCGCCGATTCAATTCTCGTGGGTAGGAGGGCGAGTTGGCTTTGGCGGACCGGCGGGACCAGTAGTTACGGTCCCAGTCCGGCCGCCGCTGCCGTAGCTGCCGCCGCCTACGTCGGCGCCGCCACCCCTGCCGACGCCTTGACCGCTCCCATAGCCACTGCCTGAGCCCACGCCGGTTCCATTTCCACCAGACGGCAGCGGCGTAGTACTGGCCTGGGCCTCATATTTGACTCCCATGTATCCGTCTCCGCCCACGGTAACTTGATAGCCAACACAAGCAGTTCCGTTGCACATTGTTATGACGTCCCCGGGGACTATCCATAGAGACTGAATGGCAACAAGTCTGTTGAAGCTTGCTATGGCGAGGCCAAGCTCATTTGAAGTGTGTGCGTCGATTCTGGGATAGCCAAGTGCGCAGTCATTACAGGGATAAGTTCCGATGTTTCTGGTTCCTTGCGCCTGCGCGTGCACATACACGGTTGCTCCTAGCAGGAAGATCAACAGGATTGCTGCCGTAAGCCTGATCTTCATTTCTTGCTCCTCTGTGCCAGCGTAGCGGCCAGTTGATTGGCCTTCCTTAGATCAGACGGAGTCATGGACTGCGCCATCATGTCCAATATCTGGTCGTTGCCACCGATAGGGGTCAGCTGCCCCGCAGCTTTCTTGTAGGCATAGGCAAGGATCGGGTCCTTCGGCGCAATGATGCCGCGCTGATACGCAGTTCCCAGAGTGAAAAGCCCATCCGGGTTGCCGGTGTCAGCTACACTTTTTATGTAGCGATATGAGTCTTCATTGAACTGCTTAACTTGTTCGGCCGATACGGTTTGCTCTTGCTGATCACCAACGATGATGTCCTGGTAGTTGTAGTAGGCCAGCCTCGCGTAGGTGTCACCCCCTTCCGCTGCCTCCCTCAGCCACCGTGACGTTTCCTTTAGTGCGTCGCCTGGAATGCCCTCGCACTGCTTGAGCTTTTCTTCAGTGAAAGCAAGAGAGCTCAATTGCTGATCGGCCAGGAATTGCTCTCGTGTCTTCCCGCTGGCTTTGAGGATATCTGGAGAGACTTGGCTATTGGAGTAGTCAATGGGCCTCTCTGGTTGCATTGCAACGCGGCATTCGTTGAGTACCAGGAACAGCTGTCGTTTTGCTTCCAGATCTCCAGCTTCTGCTCTATTGCGAAGCGACGGATACAGGTCTTTCACTGGAACATCTGGTACGCGCTGTGCAGATTGGAGGTCGGCATCGACTGCTGTCGATCTTGGAGTGACACTTCGAATCTCTGCCGATGCCGCGGGTGCTTCATTCGCCGATGCATCGCCAACTTGCTGAACAGCATCATTTTTATTGGAGCATGAGGTGACCATGCCGGCCATGAGTGCGAACTTTGACAGGCGTACGCACTGGTGGATAAAGCGGTGCTTTGGGGAGGGATGTGGCATCGGGTTCTCCATACGCGCCGGTGGGCAGATGGACAAGCATGCTGTCCCGAACATCGCAACATTCAGTCAGCTTTCGCAATAGGTAGACATCCAGCTCCCTTGCAGGGGGAGGGGCTGCAGAGGCCAAGTCTTGCTTTGCTGCGCCGACGCAGAGTCGAGTCAGGCTCGACCCTATTCGTCTTGTATGTCGCGATGGTCGCGATGGACGCACTCTGGTCGAGTGCGCCCTGGATGGATCACATCTGTTCCAGTTCGCCCACCCGGACCTTGCCGCCACCGCAGTTGCCGTGGCAGCCGCCGCTGATCGGGCCGCTGCCACCGCCGCCGC
>NZ_VMBJ01000051.1:0-34903 GCF_010608305.1 Stenotrophomonas sp. AS012628
GATCAGCGGTAGATCCACGCCATGCGTGGATGCTCCCCGCAAGGAACCAAGGCGCCAACCAAGGTTGGCCGCTACACACAGCAGGCCAGGGTTGGCACCCACCAATGGCGGAGCGCACAAAAAAAACGGCGCCCCGTGGGGCGCCGCTCTGCTCTCAACGATGTTCAGTCGAGCATGGCCCGACTTACTTGGCCGGGGCCTTGTCCTTCATCATCGCGTCGCGAGCCGCCTTGAACGGGTTGCCCTCATACCAGTTCGGCCAACGATCGCCACCGGCCAGTTCCTTGCCGACGCCGTACATCAGCTGCAGGTCTTCCACCGTACCGTCCAGCTTCCAGGTGGCCGCGTCGAACTCGTCCTTCGGGCCATGGTAGCGGTTGGCGCCGTAGTCCGCCGCGGCCTTGCGGCCAGCGTCCACGCCACCGTCGCGCAGGTCTTCGCCGCCATCGGCGTACAGGGCCGGCACGCCGGCCTTGGCGAAGTTGAAGTGATCCGAACGGAAGTAGAAGCCGCTCTGCACCGAGGTCTCACCATGCAGCGTGCGGTCCTGGGCCGCAGCCAGCGGCTTGAGGATGTCTTCCAGCTCCGAGCTGCCGAAGCCGGTGACGGTCACGTCCTTGGCACGGCCGGCTACCGACATCGCATCGATGTTGATCACACCGGCGATCTTGTCCAGCGGGAAGGTCGGATGGGAGACGTAGTACTTCGAACCCAGCAGGCCGGACTCTTCCAGAGTCACCGCCAGGAAGACCACCGAACGTTCCGGCTTCGGCTCCTGGTGGGCCATCGCTTCAGCCACCTCGAGGATGCCGGCCACGCCGGTCGCGTTGTCGACCGCACCGTTGTAGATGTTGTCGCCGGTTTCACCCTCGTGCTTGCCCAGGTGATCCCAGTGCGCCATGTACAGCACGGCTTCGTCGGCACGCTTGCTGCCCGGCAAAACGCCCACCACGTTGCGCGACTGCTTCTGCGCGATCTGGCTCTTCAGGTCGACCGCGGCGGTGGCCTTCAGCGGCACCGGCTTGAAGCCGCGCTTGCTCGCATCCTTGTAAGCCTGCGCCAGGTCCAGGCCGGCACCGGCAAACAGCGCCTTGGCGGCGTCGGCGCTCAGCCAGCCCTGCACCGGAATGCGGGCATCCGGGTCATCCTTCGCCGGCAGGTCGTACTGCGGCCCGGCCCAGGAGTTCTTCACCACGTCCCAGCCATAGGAGGCACCGGCAGTGTCGTGCACGATCAGCGCGGCAGCGGCGCCCTTGCGCGCTGCCTCCTCGAACTTGTAGGTCCAGCGGCCGTAGTAGGTCATGCGCTTGCCGTCGAACAGCTTCGCGTCATCGACATGGAAGCCCGGGTCGTTGACGAACATCACGACCGTCTTACCCTTCCAATCCTGGCCGGCATAGTCATTCCACTTCTGCTCCGGCGCATCGACGCCGTAGCCGACGAACACCAGGTCGCTGGCATCGACCTTCACCTCGGCCTGGCCGGTACGGGTACCCACCACCATGTCGGTGCCGAACTTCAGCTCGGTGGTCTTGCCGCCCTGGGTGATCTTCAGCACGGTCGACGCGTCGGCCGTGGTCTCGGTCATCGGCACATCCTGGAACCAGCTGTCACCGTTGCCGGGCTGCAGGCCGATGCGCTGCATCTGGTCGCGGATGTAGTTGACCGTCAGTTCCTCGCCCTTGCTGCCCGGGGCGCGGCCTTCGAATTCATCCGAAGCCAGCGTCTTGACCATCTCGGCGAAGTCGCCGGCGTTGATCTCCGGCGAGAACGCATGGGCCGCCGGCTTGGCAGCGGCAGCGGCGGTGTCGGTGGCCGGCGCGGGGGCCGGAGTGTCTTCGCCTTTGCAGGCACTGAGCGCGGCCGCAGCGGCCAGGCACAGGAGGAGTTTGCGGGGCATCGTCGATTCCTGGAAAACAAAGGGCGGCCGTACCTCGTGTACGACCGGTAACAGCGAGTATCACCGAACCGATGGTCGCGGTGTGCTCAGTCCGCCGGAGCGGTTTCGGTGTCGAACGGGATCGGGTCGGCGCCGGTGACCGGGCCGATGCGGGCCGTGCGGTGCACGTACAGCACCACCTCGCGCTCGAACTGCAACGGGCCGTCGACCACGGCATTCGGGCCGATGATCACGCGTGGCTTGCGGCTGGCGGTCAGCGAGACGCTGAAGTTCGGCTTGCGCACGTGCACACCGCCCTTGACCTGCGAACCGATGCCCACGGTGATGTCACCGTTGACGGTTTCCACGTCGTTGCCGACGCGGCTTTCGACCAGCCCGATGCCACCGTTCACAGTTTCAACGCCGCCTTCGATCTGGCTGCCGCGATCGCTGAAGATGCTGCCGTTGACGGTGCTGACGTTGCCATGGGCGATCACGTCGCGGCCCAGGCGCACACCGCCGTTGACCGTTTCGATCTTGCCGGTGCGCGCGCGATCGGCGACCTTCACCCCGCCGTTGACGGTGTCGATGCTGCCGGTCTCGACGCCTTCGCCGACGCGGATGCCGCCGTTGACGGTGTCCAGCTTGCCGTAGCGCTGGCCGGGTTCGGCGCTGATGCTGCCGTTGACCTTACTGATGTTCTCCTGGGCGCAGACCGGTCCGGTGGCCAGCAGTACGCCCAACAGCAGCGGAATGGAGAGAGCTTTCATGGGGACCTCGATGGATGTGCGGCTGGCAGGCCGCGTGCGGAGATGTCACCATTCCCCGGTATCCCCCGCAACTGCCTGAAGTCACTGGAAAGCCCTTGCGCAACAACGTCTTCCCATCACGCCGACATCACATCGCCGCTGCCCGCGGCGGGCGCTGCCTGCTGTTGGGGCTGGCCTTGGCACTGGCGTTGCCGTTGCCGGGTGCCGCGCAGACCACGCGCGAGACCGAGCGCAAGCTGCAGAAACTGCGCAATGAGCTGAAGGGCGTGGCGCAGGAGCGCCGGCAGATCGAAGGCCAGCGTGGCCAGGCCTCGCAGCAGCTGCGCGAGGCAGATGAGAAGGTGGCCCGCACCGGCCGTGCGCTTGCGCAGACGGAAACCGCGCTGCGCGAGCAGGGAAGGGCCCTGGCCGAGGCCGAACAACGCCGCAGCACGCTGCAGGCCAACCTCGCCCAGCAGCATCGCGAGCTGGCCGGCCTGCTGCGTGCAGCCTACCAGCTGGGCAACCACGCACCACTGAAGCTGCTGTTGTCGCAGGACACGGTAGCCGATGCCAATCGCGCCCTGGCCTACCATCGTTACCTGCAACGCGAGCGTGCGCAGCGGATCACCACGCTGACCGCCGACCTGAAGGAACTGGAAGCGCTGCAGGCGCAGATCGCCGAGCGCAAGCAGAAGCTGCAGGGTGCACAACAGGACCAGAAGCAGCAGGCGGCGGCGCTGGAAGCCGACCGTCGCGATCGCGCCAAGACCGTGGCCTCGCTGGACGAACGCTTCAAGGACCAGCGCGAGAAGGAACAGGCGCTGGGCCAGGACGCCAAGGCGCTGGAAACACTGCTGGCCAATCTGCGCGCGGCCGCCGCCCGCGCCGAGGCCGAGCGTCGCGCGGCTGCACGCCGAGCCGCCGCCGAAAAGGCCGCTGCCGAGCGGGCCGCACGCCAGGCCGCTGCGCAGGGCCGCCCGCCGCCGCCGACCAAGGTTCCGCCGGCGGTGGCGTCGGCACCGGCGCCGAAGGTCGGGGGCCTGGGCTGGCCCTTGTCCGGCAACCTGCTGGCCCGCTATGGCGGCAAGCTGCCTGATGGCCGCACCAGCAGCGGCGTGCTGATCGGCGCACCGGCCGGCAGCACCGTCACCGCGGTGGCCGACGGTACCGTGGTGTTCTCCGACTGGATGACCGGCTACGGCATGATCCTGATCGTCGACCACGGCAACGGCTACATGAGCCTGTACGCCCACAACGACACCCTGCTCAAGGATGCCGGCGCGCGGGTCAGCCGTGGTGATGCGGTGGCCAAGGTCGGCAATTCCGGCGGCCAGGGCGTCACCGCGCTGTATTTCGAGCTGCGTCGTGGTGGGCAGCCGGTGAACCCTGACAGCTGGCTGCAGCGGCGCTGAATCCAGCGCTTCCGCGTGCAGGGCGGATTCAACGGGAATTTAGCTGTGCTTCGCGCATAATCGGTGCATGTGCCTTGGGCACCATGCCACCGTCGACAGGAGTGATCCATGCGCGCAGCCCGTACCGCCACCCTCTTGCTGGCCCTGTTGCCAGCGCTGTCCTGGGCGCAGCAGACCGCGCCCGCCCCGAGCCAGGAAACCGGCGGGCAGGCAGCGAGCAGCGAGGAGGCGGTGACCTCGAAGGTGCCGCTGGAGGACATCCGCCGCTTCGTGGCCGTCTACAACGCAGTGCGGGCCGCCTACGTCGATCCGGTCGATGACAAGAAGCTGATGCAGGCCGCGGTGCGTGGCCTGCTGCTCGACCTCGACCCGCACAGCACCTACTTCAACAAGGAAGACGCGCAGGCGTTCGACGAACAGGCCAGCGGCGCCTACGAAGGCATCGGCGTGGAGCTGCAGCAGCAGCCCGACAACGCCAGCATGAAGGTGATTTCGCCGATCGACGACACGCCGGCGGCGAAGGCCGGCATCCTCGCCGGTGACCTGATCATCGCCATCGACGGCAAGCCGATCAGCGCGATCGATGCCAGCGAACCGCTGCGCGGCCCGGCCGGAAGCAAGGTGGTGCTGACCATCGTGCGCGAAGGCAAGCCCAAGCCCTTCGATGTCAGCCTCACCCGCCAGACCATCCGCGTGACCAGCGTGCGCAGCCGCCTGTTGGAACCGGGCTATGGCTACATCCGCCTGAGCACGTTCCAGGCCGACACCGGTTCGGACTTCCAGAAGCACGTGCAGCAGCTGCAGAAGCAGTCCGGTGGCCAGCTCAAGGGCCTGGTGCTGGATCTGCGCAGCAACCCGGGTGGTCTGCTGACCGCTGCCGTGCAGGTGGCCGACGACCTGCTCGACAAGGGCAACATCGTCAGCACCCGCGGCCGCATCAGCATCAGCGATGCACGCTTCGATGCGACCCCGGGCGATCTGTTGAAGGGTGCACCGGTGGTGGTGCTGGTCGATGCGGGTTCGGCCAGTGCCTCGGAAGTGCTGGCCGGCGCACTGCGCGACAACAAGCGCGCCCGCGTGGTCGGCAGCCGCACGTTCGGCAAGGGCTCGGTGCAGACCGTGCTGCCGCTGGACAACGGTGATTCGGTTAAGCTGACCACCGCGCGTTATTACACGCCCAGCGGCAAGTCGATCCAGGCCACCGGCATCGTGCCGGAGGTCGAACTGAAGCCTGCGGCGCGCCCGGAAGACGAGGCGCTGCCGGCCAGCCTGAGCGATTACAGCGAAGCGACCCTGCCGGGCCATCTGCGCGGTGACGACGAAGGCACCGAGGGCTACCACGCCGGCGCCGTACTGCCGGGCGATGGCCCGATCAACGACGCGCTGGCCGAGCTGAAGAATCCGGGTTCGGTGGCTGCGCGGTTGAAGGCCGAAGCGGCGAAAGCGGATGCGGCGAAGGCCGCGAAGGCCGCAGCTGCGAAGCCGGAGGCGAAGGTAGAACCGAAGCCGGAAGCGAAGCCGGAAGCAAAGCCGGAAGCAAAGCCCGCACCGGCTCCGGCCAAGCCCTGATTCTGTAGCGTCGAGCCGTGCTCGACTGATCTACGAACGAGCGGGTGAGCGTGACGCCGGCCAGCGGCCGGCTCCCCAGGGGTTCAGAAGCCGTGCCGCTTGCGTAGGCGGCGTGCGATCGCGGCGCGCACGTACACGCCGTACAGCAGGCCGAACAGGAAGCCACCGATGTGCGCCCACCAGGCCACCATGCCGAAGCTTGGGCCGATATGGGCGAACACCACCTGCAGGGCGGCCCATACGCCGATCAGCAGGTAGGCCGGGGCGCGCACGAACTCCAGGAACAGGCCCAGCGGGATCACCACGCCCAGCCGGGCGCCCGGGAACAGGGCCAGATAGGCGCCGATCAGCGCTGACACCGCACCGCTGGCACCGATGATGATCTGGTCCGGGCTGCCCATGGTGTAGATGGCCACCAGATTGGACACCGCACCGCCGACCAGGAACAGCAGCAGCAGGCGCCACGGGCCCAGCACCCGTTCGGCGGGCAGGCCGAAGATCAGCAGGAACACCAGATTGCCCAGCAGGTGCGACCAGTCCGCGTGCAGGAACAGGGCGGTGAACAGGCGCAGCACGCTGCCGTCCTGCAGGGTCGCCCACCAGTCCAGCGGGTGGGTCAGGCCGGTGGACAGGGCGCCCCAGTCCAGCCAGAGGCTGCCCCGGGCGTCATCCGGACGCGAGATCGACCACAGGAACGCCAGCCACAGTGCCGCAAACAGCACGGGCGTGGCCCAGCGCAGGGCTGCCTTCTTGCGCGACGGGAGGGAGACGAACATGGGCACTAGCCTAGCGTGAGGGCGCTTACGGCGGGGATTGTCCTGTTCAGCTTTTGAGACGAAAAAAGCGCCTGCGCTGTTATTGTTTCATTAACAGGTCTGGGTAATACTCGCATACGGCGTCGTATGTCGGGAGGGGAATCCGGCGCGCTCCGAAGGGCCCCAAGGCCCGCCGGGCGCAGGCGCACTCAGAGCACCATCACCGCTTACCGGAGAGAGAGAACTACGATGCAAACCGCTTCCACCATTGCCCGATTGACCCTGCTGGCCGTCGGCGTTGCCGGTGCGCTGGCTGCTGCCGACGCCAATGCCGCTGCCTTCCAGCTGAAGGAAAACAGCGCCAAGGGCCTGGGCCGCGCGTTCGCCGGCTCCGGCAGCGCCGAAGGCGACGCCTCCATCATCGCCGTCAACCCGGCCGGCATGCGCCAGCTCGATGGCACCCTGGTCCAGGGCGACCTGAGCGCCATCAGCTTCAAGGCCGAGTTCAAGGGCCAGGGCCGCAATGCAGCAGGCCGTCCGCAGACCGGTGGTGACGGCGGCGACGCCGGCATGATCGCTCCGGTTCCGGCCGCGTACTTCCACATGCCGATCGGCGAGAAGGCCCACTTCGGTGTGTCGCTGACCGCACCGTTCGGCTTCAAGACCGAATACGACAACGGTTGGGTCGGTCGTTACAGCGGCCTGAAGACCGATCTGAAGGCCATCGACCTCGGCTTCGCCGCGTCGTATGACGTCAACCCGTACGTGTCCTTCGGCGCGTCGGTGTTCGTCGAGCACCTGACCATCGAGCTGAGCAACGCCGTCGACTACGGCAGCATCCTGGCCGGTGCCGGCGCTCCGGGCTTCGCCCCGGGCAGCGCCGATGGCACCCTGAAGATCGAGGGTGACAACAATGCCGTGGGCTGGACCGTCGGTGGCCTGTTCTCGATCGACGAGAACACCCACATCGGCCTGAGCTACCGTTCGAAGGTCGAGCACAAGATCACCGGTGGTGATGCGACCTTCAGCGGCGCCGACCGCGCCCGTTCCCTGCTGACCAACTCGCCGCGTACCCGCGGTTGGTTCATGGACACCAGCGGCAAGGCCACGGTGACCATGCCGGCCTCGGCCACCCTGAGCGTGACCCACAAGGTCAACGACCGCTGGACCGTGATGGGCGACGTGACCCGCACCGCCTGGTCGACCGCCTTTGACAGCGTCACCGTCGACTACGCTTCCCCGCAGGCGGATTCGGTCCTGGAGTTCGGCTACCGTGACACCACCTTCGTGTCGCTGGGTGCCGACTACAAGCTGAGCGACACCGTCACCCTGCGCGGTGGTGTTGCGCTGGACCAGACCCCGACCACCGACGCCCACCGCGACGTCCGCGTGCCGGATACCAGCCGCAAGTGGCTGTCGCTGGGCGTGGGCTGGACCCCGTCGCAGAACACCGAGTGGAACTTTGGCTACACCCACCTGTTCACCAGCGATCCGAACGTGAACGTGCGTGCGACCACTGCCAACCAGGGCAACTCGCTGTCGGGCAAGTACAAGGTCCGTGGCGACGTGCTGGCTGCTTCGTTCCAGTACAAGTTCTGATTCGGGCCAACGCCTGACGCAGTACACGGAAGGCCCCGCGCAAGCGGGGCCTTCTTTTTTGTGGAACGCTTTGGGGCATCCACGCAGGGTGTGGATCCAGCCGATTGCCTACGCAGCGCGTGGATCCACGACAATAGCGCGATGAACCTGTCCGACCCGAACTTCCAGCTGGAGCTGGCCGCCAACATCGCCGTCGCCGGCTCGACCCTGCTGGCCGGCCGCAACAACGTGCACACCTGGTGGCTGGGCATCGTCGGCTGCGCGCTGTTCGCGGCGGTGTTCGAGCGCTCTCACCTGTATGCAGACATGGTGCTGCAGTTCTTCTTCATCGCCATCAGCGTGCTGGGCTGGTGGCAGTGGCTGCGCGGCGACCACGGTGCACCCCTGCCGATCACCTCATTGCGACCGCGTACCTGGGCTTGGCTGGCACCACTGGCGGTGGTGGCGACCTTCGGCTACGGCTGGATGCTGACCCGCCTGACCAACGCCTACGCGCCCTACATCGATTCGGCGGTGCTGGTGCTGAGCGTGATCGCCCAGATCCTGATGATGCGGCGCAAGCTGGAATCGTGGTGGGTGTGGCTGCTGGTGAATACCGTCGCGGTGCCGCTGTACTACAGCCGTGGCCTGCATCTGACCTCGATCCTGTACGTGGGCTTCTGGATCAACGCACTGGTGGCGTTGCGCCACTGGCGCAATCTGATGCGGGTGTAGAGCCGAGCCCATGCTCGGCTGTACCGTTCAAGCCGAGCATGGGCTCGGCTCTACAGCAAGCAATGCACAAAAAACCCCGCTTTCGCGGGGTTTTTCGTTTACCGCATCAACCGGGCGATCAGTCGCCCAGGGTCAGCAGCGAGGCGTTGCCGCCGGCGGCAGTGGTGTTCACCGTCACCGTCTTTTCGGTGGCGAAGCGCAGCAGGTAATGCGGGCCGCCGGCCTTCGGACCGGTGCCGGACAGGCCCTGGCCGCCGAACGGCTGTACGCCGACCACCGCACCGATCTGGTTGCGGTTGACGTAGACGTTGCCGACGTGGACGCCGTTGCTGATGCGATCAACGGTTTCGTCGATGCGCGAATGCACGCCCAGGGTCAGGCCGTAGCCGGTGGCGTTGATCTGGTCGATCACCGCGTCGAGCTGGTCGCCCTTCCAGCGGATGACGTGCAGCACCGGACCGAACACTTCCTTCTGCAGCTGGCCCAGGTCCTTCAGTTCGTACGCGCGCGGTGCGAAGAAGGTGCCATTGGCGGCTTCGGTGGACAGCTCGGCAGCGGCGATCAGGCGCGCTTCGCGGTCCATGCGTTCGGCGTGGTCCTGCAGGATCTTCAGTGCATCGGCGTCGATCACCGGGCCGACGTCGGTGGACAGCAGGCCGGGGTTGCCGACCTTCAGCTCCTTCATCGCACCGGCCAGCATGGTCATCACCTTGTCGGCGATGTCGTCCTGCACGAACAGCACGCGCGCGGCCGAGCAGCGCTGGCCGGCGGAGGTGAAGGCCGAACCGATCGCGTCCTTGACCAGCTGTTCCGGCAGCGCCGAGGAATCGGCGATGAAGGCATTCTGGCCGCCGGTCTCGGCAATCAGCACACCGATGGCGGCGTCACGTGCGGCCATCGCGCGGTTGATCGCACGGGCGGTGTCGGTGGAACCGGTGAAGGCCACGCCGGCCACGCGCGGGTCGGCGGTCAGCGCGGCACCGACGGTGGCACCGTCGCCCGGCAGGAACTGCACCACCTCGGCCGGCACGCCGGCGTCGTGCAGCAGCTTCACCGCGTAGTAGCCGATCAGGTTGGTCTGCTCGGCCGGCTTGGCGATCACGCTGTTGCCAGCGGCGAGTGCAGCGGCCACCTGGCCCAGGAAGATCGCCAGCGGGAAGTTCCACGGGCTGATGCAGACGAACACGCCGCGGCCGTGCAGCTGCAGCTCGTTGGATTCACCGGTCGGGCTCGGCAGCTTCTCGGCGTGGCTGAACTGCTCGCGTGCCTGCTTGGCGTAGTAGCGCAGGAAATCCACCGCTTCGCGCACTTCGGCGATGCTGTCGGGCAGGCTCTTGCCGGCTTCCTTCACGCACAGCGCCATGAACTCCGGCATGCGCGCTTCCAGCTGGTCGGCGGCGTGCTCGAGGATGGCGGCGCGGCTGGCGGCCGGGGTGCGGTTCCAGGCCGGCTGCGCGGCCACGGCATTGGCCAGGGCCTTCTGCACGGTGGCAGCGTCGGCGGCCAGCCACTGGCCGACCACTTCGCGGGTGTCGGCCGGGTTGGTCACCGGCAGCGCGGCGCCGGCCGGGTTCGCACCCGGTACCAGCGGCGCGGCCTGCCAGGGCTTCACAGCCGCGTTGATCTGCTCGGCCAGGGCGCGCAGTTCGTTGTCGTTGGCGAGATTGGCGCCCATGGAGTTCTTCCTGTCGTGGTTCTGGCTGCGCAGCAGGTCAACCGGCAGCGGGATCTTGGGATGCGGAATCGAAGCGAACGAGGACACCATCTCGACCGGATCGCGGATCAGGTCGGCGATCGGCACGCGTTCGTCGGTGATGCGGTTGACGAAGCTGGAGTTGGCACCGTTTTCCAGCAGGCGGCGCACCAGGTACGGCAGCAGGTCTTCATGCGAACCGACCGGCGCATACACGCGGCAGGGCAGGCCCAGGCGGTCGGCCGGCACCACTTCGGCGTACAGGTCGTCACCCATGCCGTGCAGCTTCTGGTGTTCGTACACGCCGCCGTTGGCGATGCTGCGCACCGCCGCGATGGTGTGCGCGTTGTGCGTGGCGAACATCGGGTAGATCGCATCGGCATGCGTGAACAGACGCTTGGCGCAGGCCAGGTAGGAGACGTCGGTGTTCTGCTTGCGGGTGAACACCGGGTAGCCCGGATAGCCTTCGATCTGCGCGCGCTTGATCTCGGCATCCCAGTAGGCGCCCTTCACCAGGCGCACCTGCAGGCGGCGACCGGCGCGGCGCGCCATGTCGGCCAGGTGGTCGATCGTGTACGGGGTGCGCTTCTGGTAGGCCTGCACGACCACGCCGAAGCCATCCCAGCCGGACAGCGAGGCATCGGAGAACACCTGCTCGATGATGTCCAGCGACAGTTCCAGGCGGTCGGACTCTTCGGCGTCGACGGTGCAGCCGATGCCGTAGCTCTTGGCCAGCTGCGCCAGTTCCAGCACGCCCGGCACCAGGTCCTTCAGTACGCGCGCGCGCTTGGCGTGCTCGTAGCGCGGGTACAGCGCCGACAGCTTGATCGAGATGCCCGGGGCGTTGTTGACGTCGCCGTCCGGACGGCCGCCGCGTGCCTTGTGATCGCCGCCGATGGCGTGGATCGCACGACGGTAGTCTTCCAGGTAGCGCAGCGCGTCCTTCATGGTCAGCGCGCCTTCGCCCAGCATGTCGAAGGAGTAGCGGTAGTTCGCGTTGTCGCCCTTGTGCGAGCGCGACAGCGCTTCGCTGATGGTACGGCCCATGACGAACTGGTGGCCCATGATCTTCATCGCCTGGCGCACGGCCAGGCGCACCACCGGCTCACCCACGCGGCCGACCAGGCGCTTGAACGCGCTGGGCGCATCGGCGCGGGTGGCATCGTTCATCTGCACCAGCTTGCCGGTCAGCATCAGGCCCCAGGTGGAGGCGTTGACCAGCACCGAGTCGCTGCCGCCCAGGTGCTTTTCCCAGTCGGCATCGGCCAGCTTGTCGCGGATCAGCTTGTCGGCGGTGTCCTGGTCCGGAATGCGCAGCAGCGCCTCGGCCACGCACATCAGCAGCACGCCTTCCTCGCTGCCCAGGTCGTACTGGCGCATGAAGGCTTCGATGGCGCCCTGGTCCTTGGCACGCACGCGCACGCGGCCGACCAGGTCGGCGGCCAGCGCCTGCACCCTGGCCTGTTCCTCGGCGGGCAGGCGGGCCTGCGCCAGCAGCTCGCGCACATGGCTGGCCTCGTCCTTCAACCAGGCATCGGTGATGGCCTGGCGGAACGGGTTGGGGGGCGCCGGCAGTTCCGGCGACAGCAGCGCGCCGGGACGCGGAGCGTCGTGGGCGGCAGGGGAGGAGGAAGGTGCGTTCATGCCGGTCCGGCCAGTGGAAAACTTGGCGATTTTAATCATTTTTGCGGGTTCCGGAAGTGCCCCGCAGCCACCTTGATGAAGTGCTGATAGCCCCTAGCTGCGGTGGATTCAGCGTGTTCAGCAAGCTTGGAAGAATTTGTGCTGAATTCGTCATTTGTGTCGCCGACCTCATGCTGTGTTGCAGCATGGGAAAAAGTGTGAATGCACCCTTGCTACCGGCGAGAGGGCGGGGCTACCATCGAGACGTTTCCCGCGGCAGGAACGCGGTTGCGACATGATCGAGGTGCTTCCAGCTCCGGATGGGTCAGGTACGCAGCTGCGGCTGCGTCCCCCACGGGCGCTCGATGCCCGGCAGTTCGTCCTGTTGTTCACCGTGTTGTCGGGTGCGATGTGGCTGGTGTCCGCCCTCGGGTGGTTGGCCGGCAATGCATTCGCCCCCCTGTTCGCGCTGCTGTACAGCCTGGTGCTGGCGGCGGCGCTGCGTGCCTTGTGGCGCAGCGGAGAACGGCAGGAGGAGATCCGGGTAGTGCCGGCGTACGTGGAGGTCATTCCCGTACCCGGTGGATCGCCGGTGTTCCGGGCCCACCCCCACTGGGTGCGCCTGCTCACCGACGATGAGAGGGTCCGGCTGGCATCCAGCGGCCGGCAGGTGGAGGTGGGGAGTTTCCTCGCGCCGGCCGAACGTCAGACGCTTGCAGAGACACTTGAAAGCTTGCTCGCCGCCAGCGATGGCGGCAACCGACGACGCTAAGGGTCTAGGCAATGAAGCAAAGCAGCAGGTGGGGCACGAAGTGCGTGAACGCGGTTGCCGCAGTGCTGGCGACCGGGGGACTGATGCCGGCGTTGGCCTGGGCCCAGGCGGCCGATCCCAAGCCGTGGCAGCTGAACATGGGCAAGGGGGTGACCCAGACCTCGCGCCTGGCCTGGGAATCGAACAACCTGTCGTTGATCATCTGCACGGTGATCGGCGTCATCGTGTTCGGGGCGATGGCCTACGCCATGTTCAAGTTCCGCAAATCCAAGGGCGCGGTCGCCGCCACCTTCAGCCACAACACCAAGGCCGAGGTGATCTGGACGGTGATCCCGGTGATCATCCTGATCGTGATGGCCTGGCCGGCCACGGCCAACCTGATCAAGATGTACGACACCCGCGATGCCGAGATGACGGTGAAGGTCACCGGCTACCAGTGGATGTGGAAGTACGAATACCTCGGCGAGAACGTCACCTTCACCAGCCGGCTGGACCGCGAGTCCGACCGTGTGCGGCAGAGCGGCGTCGTGCCGACCCGCGAGAGCCATCCGCACTACCTGCTGGATGTCGACAACCGCCTGGTGCTGCCGGTCGATACCAAGGTGCGTTTCGTCATCACCTCCGACGACGTGATCCACGCCTGGTGGGTACCGGCGCTGGGCTGGAAGCAGGACGCCATCCCCGGCTTCATCAACGAAGCCTGGACCAGCATCGAGCAGCCCGGCGTGTACCGCGGGCAGTGCGCAGAGCTGTGCGGCAAGGACCACGGCTTCATGCCGATCGTGGTCGAGGCGGTGTCCAAGGAAGACTTCAAGCAGTGGCTGGCGCAGCGCAAGCCTGCGGCGCCTGCCACGCCGGCGGCACCTGCGGCACCGGCCGAACCGACTGCACCGGCGGGCGAAGCACCGGCTGCGCCTGCTGCTGCAGAAGCGGGCAGCGCACCTGCCACCGCAGCCAGCGGCGCGTGATGTAAAGCCCGCGGCCGCTCGCGGCCGTGGTGACAACCGATTCTGAGAGGTGTTTTGCAATGGCGCACTCGGCAGTTGGGCACGACGATCACCATCACCACCAGAGCTTCTTCGAGCGTTGGTTCTTCTCGACCAACCACAAGGACATCGGCACGCTGTACCTCGGTTTCAGCTTCATCATGTTCATCATCGGTGCGGCGATGAGCGTGGTGATCCGCGCCGAGCTGGCGCAGCCGGGCCTGCAGTTCGTCAAGCCCGAGTTCTTCAACCAGATGACCACCGTGCATGCGCTGGTGATGATCTTCGGTGGCGTGATGCCGGCCTTCGTGGGCCTGGCCAACTGGATGATCCCGCTGCAGATCGGCGCGCCGGACATGGCGCTGCCGCGCATGAACAACTGGTCGTTCTGGCTGCTGCCGGTGGCCTTCAGCCTGCTGCTGCTGACCCTGTTCCTGCCCGGTGGTGCACCGGCCGGTGGCTGGACGCTGTACCCGCCGCTGTCGCTGCAGGGTGGCTACAACGTCGCCTTCAGCGTGTTCGCCATCCACGTGGCCGGCATCAGTTCGATCATGGGCGCGATCAATATCATCGCCACCGTGCTCAACATGCGTGCGCCGGGCATCGACCTGCTGAAAATGCCGATCTTCTGCTGGGCCTGGCTGATCACCGCCTTCCTGCTGATTGCGGTGATGCCGGTGCTGGCCGGTGCGGTGACCATGCTGCTGACCGACAAGTTCTTCGGCACCAGCTTCTTCAATGCCGCCGGTGGCGGTGACCCGGTGATGTACCAGCACATCTTCTGGTTCTTCGGGCACCCCGAGGTCTACATCATGATCCTGCCCGCCTTCGGCGTGGTCAGCGAGATCATCCCGACCTTCAGCCGCAAGCCGCTGTTCGGCTACCAGGCGATGGTGTACGCCACCGCCGCGATCGCGTTCCTGTCGTTCATCGTCTGGGCCCACCACATGTTCACCGTGGGCATGCCGCTGGGTGGCGAGATCTACTTCATGTTCGCCACCATGCTGATCTCGATCCCGACCGGCGTGAAGGTGTTCAACTGGGTCAGCACCATGTGGCGCGGCTCGCTGACGTTCGAGGCGCCGATGCTGTGGTCGGTGGCCTTCGTCATCCTGTTCACCATCGGTGGCTTCTCCGGCCTGATGCTGGCGATCGTGGCGGCCGACTTCCAGTACCACGACACCTACTTCGTGGTCGCCCACTTCCACTACGTGCTGGTGACCGGCGCGGTGTTCGCGCTGATTGCCGCGGTGTACTACTGGTGGCCGAAGTGGACCGGGCGCATGTACAGCGAGAAGTGGGCCAAGGTGCACTTCTGGTGGTCGATCGTGTTCGTCAACCTGCTGTTCTTCCCGCAGCACTTCCTCGGCCTGGCCGGCATGCCGCGCCGCATTCCGGATTACAGCGTGGCCTTCGCCGACTGGAACCTGATCAGCTCGATCGGTGCGTTCGGCATGTTCGTCACGCCGTTCATGATGGCCGCGATCCTGCTGTCCTCGCTGCGCAATGGCGAGAAGGCCGAGGCGCGTTCCTGGGAAGGCGCACGTGGGCTGGAGTGGACGCTGCCATCGCCGGCACCGGCGCACACCTTCACCACGCCGCCGACCATCCGTCCGGGGGATCTGGCGCATGACGACATCACGCACTGAGGTGGGGCATGCATAACGAGAGCCCGCTGCAGATCTGTAGAGTCGAGCCATGCTCGGCTGACGAAAAGCAGCCGAGCATGGCTCGGCTCTACAACAGCCCGGGCGACGCCCCGGAAAACGGCATCGAACAGCAACGCCGGCGCGCCAGGCGCACGGCAATGTGGGTCGGCGCCATCGCTGTGCTGGTCTACGTCGGTTTCATCCTCAGTGGGGTGATCGGCCGATGAGCGACGCACCGGCCACCGCGACCTCACGCAGTGCCGGGCTGCCGCGCCTGATCGGCGTGGCGGTGGCGGTGTTCCTGCTGACGTTCTCGCTGGTGCCGCTGTATCGCATCGCCTGCGAGAAGGTGTTCGGCGTGCGACTGGAGCGCGGCCCCGGCAGCGAAGCCAGTGCCGGTGCCGCGTCCGGCAAGCGCACCGTACGGGTGGAGTTCGATGGCGGCGTCAACTCGCGCCTGCCCTGGTCGTTCCACCCCGAGCAGCTGACCATGGACGTGGTGCCCGGCGAGCTCAACGAAGCGTTGTACTTCGCCCGCAACGACAGCCAGCAGGCGGTGGTGGGCAGTGCGGTGCCTTCGGTGGCACCGGCGCGCGCGTCGGGTTTCTTCAGCAAGACCGAATGCTTCTGTTTCACCGCGCAGACGCTGCAGGCCGGCGAGAAGCGCGACATGCCGGTGCGCTTCATCGTCGATCCGGACCTGCCGCCGGAGATCAGGACGATCACCTTGTCCTACACCTTCTACCGCAACGACGCGCTGTCCGATCGGCTGGCTCCGGCCGCCACCTCGGAAGGCGCGCACGCCGCACCCTGACCCGGATACCGACATGGCCCAGACACCGACCGACGCCAACGTGTACTTCGTCCCGGCCCAGAGCAAATGGCCGTTCGTGGGTTCCATCGCGATGATGGTGACCATGGTGGGCGTGGCCAGCTGGCTCAACGATGCCAGCTGGGGACGCTGGACGTTCTACATCGGCATCGCGATGCTGGTGCTGACCCTGTTCTGGTGGTTCAGCGACGTGGTGCGCGAGTCGCAGGCCGGCAACTACAACCACCAGGTCGATGGTTCGTTCCGGATGGGGATGATCTGGTTCATCTTCTCCGAGGTGATGTTCTTCGGCGCCTTCTTCGGCGCGCTGTTCTACACCCGCAACCTGGGCCTGTCGTGGCTCAGCGGCGAAGGCCGCGGGGTGATGACCAACGAACTGCTCTGGCAGGGCTATTCGGCAGGATGGCCGACCAATGGCCCGGCGGCGATCGGCGGTGCGTTCCAGACCATCCCGGCCTGGGGCCTGCCGCTGATCAACACGCTGATCCTGCTCACCTCCGGCGTGACCCTGACCATCGCCCACCATGCACTGAAGGCCGGCAACCGCCGCCAGCTGCTGATCTGGCTGGGCCTGACCGTGGTGCTCGGCCTCGGCTTCCTGACCCTGCAGGCGGAGGAGTACATCCACGCCTACAAGGAACTGAACCTGACGCTCGGCTCGGGTATCTATGGTTCGACGTTCTTCATGCTGACCGGCTTCCACGGCGCGCACGTGCTGCTGGGCACGATCATGCTGATCGTGATGTGGCTGCGTTCGGCCAAGGGACACTTCACCCGCGACAACCATTTCGGTTTCGAAGCCGCCGCATGGTACTGGCACTTCGTCGACGTGGTGTGGCTGATGCTCTTCATGTTCGTCTACGTGCTTTGACCGCGCACGCATCGGTGGCCTCAGCCGCCGATGCCGTGCGGCTTGATCCAGCCCATGTAGATGCTCACGATCACCAGTACGATCAAGGCCACCGACACCCCGATGCGGCGTGTCAGTGCGTTGACCGTGCGCTTGGTCTGGCCGCGGTCGACCAGCAGGTAATACAGGCCGGCGCCCAGATTCCAGACGATGACGATCAGAAACGCGATTACCAGCAGGGTCTTCAGCGAATCACTCATGTGCGGCTCGAGGGCAGGGTGGATGTGCCTATCTGACCGCGTTTGCGCGGACTTGTCATGATGCGCCAGCACACGCGCGTGCTCGGATGGCTGCTGGCCGTGCTGGCAATGGCCGGTTTCACCGCATTGGGGCTGTGGCAGCTGCAGCGCATGCATGCCAAACAGGCAATGTTGGATGCACAGGCTCCAGCCGCAGCGCAGGTACTGTCGTTGGCGCAGGCGCTGGCAGCGCCCGGTGCGTTGCATGGCGTGGCCGACCACGGTCGCTTCCTGCCCGGCGTGGTGCTGCTGGATAACCAGACCCGGCACGGCCGTGCCGGCGTGAAGATCTACCGCCCGTTCCGCAGTGACGAGGGCAGTGTGTTGCTGGTCGATCTGGGATGGCGCGCGCTGCCGCCTGATCGCACCCTGCCGGATGTGCCGTCGCCACCTTCGCCGGTGGCCGTACGTGGGTTGCTGGCGCCGCCGCCGTCAGCGGGACTGGCACTGGGCCCGGCGTTCTCCACCACCGATGAAGCGGGCCGCTGGCTGGCCAGCCGGTTGCCGGCCGAAGGCCTGGCCCGCGCGCTGGGGGTGCAGTCACTTCCCGATCGTGTACTGCGCCTGGACCCGGCGCTGCCCTTCGGCGACGAACGTGATCTGGACCTGTTGCCGAACACGCTGCCACCGCAGCGTCACCTGGGCTACGCCGTGCAGTGGTTCGGCCTGGCCCTGACCGTGCTCGTCGTTGCGCTGGTGTTGGAGTGGCGCAGGAGGCGCGCCGTGGCACGACCGGCATCCCGTACCCAACCATGAGAAAATGCCCCGCATGAACACTGCTACGTCCCCGCAGGCGCGCGGCTCTGGCCGCCGGACCCTGGTACTGCTGTTTGCCGTGTTCTTCGGGGCGATGGCGCTGGCTGCCGTGCTGCGCTTCTCCGGCTGGCAGCCCACCGGGCACCGCAATGCAGGCCAGCTGCTGAAGCCGCCGGTGGACCTGCGCCAGCAGGCGCCGACCCTGGCCAGCGGCCAGCCTTATCCGTGGAATCCCGAGGCCCGTACCTGGCGCCTGCTGGTGGCGCCGGCCGGAGTCTGCGACGCGCAGTGCGTCACTTTGTCGCAGGGACTGGGCAAGGTGTGGCAGCTGTTCGGCCATAACGCCGATAATGTCGAAATCCTGTGGCTGGGAACGCCACCGGCGTCGATCGCCTCGCTGCCCGCGCTGCGGCCGCTGGCACCGTCGCCAGCACTGCGCGCGGCCCTGCCCGGCGTCGACGATCCGGCTGGCCTGCCGGTCTACGTGATCGATCCGAACGGCTTCGTGATCATGCGCCATGCCCCCGGCAGTGACCTGGGTGGCCTGCGCAAGGACATGGCCACGTTGCTGAAACTGAAGTGAGTCCCGTTTGATGAGCCTTTCCGCGCGTCCGGCGCTGCACCGCAATTTCCACCGCCTGGCGTGGTTCGCCATGATCATGACCGCGAGCACGATCATGTTCGGCGCCTTCGTGCGCCTGTCCGATGCCGGCCTGAGCTGCCCGGACTGGCCGACCTGCTATGGACAGGCCACCTGGCCGCAGCACGTGGAAGAGACCATCGGCCATCCGGCGGCGGAGATCCGCCCGCTGGAAACCCACAAGGCCTGGCGTGAGCAGGTGCATCGCTTCCTGGCCGGCGCGCTGGGCATCGAGATCCTGACCCTGGCGCTGCTGGCCACGCGCAAGCGGCGATTCGGAAGCACGGCGGTGGTGACCGCCTGCGTACTGGTGGCCGCCGGCATACCGCTGTACATGATGGGCTGGCACGGCACCGCCAGCGCCTTGGCCCTGATAGGCGAGGCGATCCTGCTGATCGCGGCGCTGCGCTGGAGCAACATCGACCTGGCGCGCGCTGCCCTGCTGACCCTGGCGGTGGTGATCTTCCAGGCCCTGCTGGGCATGTGGACGGTGACCCTGCTGCTGAAACCCATCGTGGTGATGGGCCACCTGCTGGGCGGCATGCTGATGTTCGCGCTGCTGGTGTGGATGGCCTGGCGCGCAACGCACATGCCGATCACCCTGGCCGAAGCACCGAAGCTGAAGTGGATGCTGCGCATCGGTGTGGCGGTGCTGGTCACCCAGATCGCACTGGGGGGCTGGGTCAGTGCCAACTACGCGGCGCTGGCCTGCGGCGGCGGAAGCGCCTCGCTGGACAACTTCCCGCGCTGCGCCAACCAGTGGTGGCCGCAGCACAACTTCGTCGAAGGCTTCACCCTGTGGCGTGGCATCGGCGTGGACTACGAAGGCGGCGTGCTGGATGGCGCTTCGCGTATCGCCATCCAGATGGCGCACCGCCTGTTCGCGGTGGTGGTGGCGGTCTACCTGCTGTGGCTGGGCGTACGCCTGTTCCGCCTGCCGAGCATGCGTGGCTGGGCCAGTGCGCTGATCGCGCTGCTGGTGCTGCAGGTCACCCTCGGCATCCTCAATGTGAAGCTGGCGCTGCCGCTGGAAGTGGCGGTGGCCCACAACGGCGTGGCCGTTGCCCTGTTGTTCGTGCTGGTCAGCCTGCTGGCCCGCCTGCGTGCCCCGGACTGATTCCATGTTTTCCAATTACCGCCAGTACTGGGACCTGACCAAACCCAAGGTCGTCGCCCTCATTGTCTTCACTGCCCTGGTCGGCATGGTCCTGGCCATCCCCGGCGTGCCCAGCTGGGAGCAGGTGCGCGCCGGCGTGCTCGGTTTCCTCGGCATCTGGCTGGCGGCCTCGGCCGCGGCCGCGATCAACCAGCTGCTGGATGCGCACATCGATGCGCAGATGGCGCGCACTTCGTGGCGTCCGCTGGTGGTGGGCAAGGTCAAGCCGTGGCAGGTGCTGGTGTTCGCCGGCCTGCTGATCGTGCTGTCGATGACCATCCTGGTGCTGTGGGTGAACCTGATCACTGCGGTGCTGACCTTCGCCTCGCTGATCGGTTATGCGGTGATCTACACCGTGTACCTCAAGCGCGCGACCTCGCAGAACATCGTCATCGGCGGCCTGGCCGGCGCGATGCCGCCGATGCTGGGCTGGGCCGCGGTGACCGGCATGCAGGGTTCGTCGGACTGGGCGTACTCGTCGCTGCTGGTGCTGATCATCTTCATCTGGACGCCGCCGCACTTCTGGGCACTGGCGATCTTCCGCCGCGAGGACTACGCCAAGGCGGAAATTCCGATGCTGCCGGTGACCCATGGCGTGGTGCACACCCGCAAGCAGATCATGGTGTACTCGGTGGTGCTGGCACTGGTCTGCCTGCTGCCGTACCTGGTGGGCATGAGTGGCGCGTTCTACCTGGGCGGCGCGATCGTGCTCAACGCCGTGTTCCTCTGGTACGCCTGGCGCATGCTGGACCCGCCGGACGAACTGTTCTCGATGAAGATGTTCTATTACTCCATCGTGTACCTGATGGCGCTGTTCGCCTTCCTGCTGGTGGACCACTGGATCCTGCCCTGGTTGTAAAGCGCCACCTGTAGAGCCGAGCCCATGCTCGGCTGAGGGGTGGTTGGAAGAGCAGCCGAGCGTGGGCTCGGCTCTACAGTAGATCCACACCATGCGTGGATGTTCTCCTCGTCGCGTCAGGGCTTGCGCCGCGCATACCGCTGTGCGATCACGCCGCAGACGATCAGCTGGATCTGGTGGTAGATCATCACCGGCAGCACGATGGCACCGAGGCTGCCACCAGCGAACAACACCTTGGCGATCGGCACGCCCGTGGCCAGGCTCTTCTTCGAGCCGCAGAACACGATGGCGATCTCGTCCTCGCGGTTGAAGCGCAGGCGGCGGGCGATGACGGTGATCAGCGGCATGGCGATGCCCAGCAGCACCGCGGCCACGACGGCCACGGCCAGCAGTGACAGCAGCGGCGTCTTGCTCCACAGGCCCTCGGTGACGGCTTCGCCGAAGGCCGAGTACACCACCAGCAGGATGGTGGCCTGGTCGGTGTAGCGCAGCAGTGCACGCTGCTTCTCCACCCAGCCGGCAATCCACGGCCGCAGCAGATGGCCGGCCACGAACGGCACCAGCAACTGCAGCATGATGCCGCCGATCGCATGCAGCGGATCGTGCACGCCGCCGGAGGTGCCGGCCAACGCGGTCAGCAGCAGCGGGGTGAGGAACACGCCGAGGATGCTCGACAGCGAGGCACTGCACACCGCTGCTGGTACGTTGCCATGCGCCATCGAGGTGAACGCGATGGACGACTGCACGGTGGAGGGCAGGGTGCACAGGAACAGCACGCCCAGGTACAGCTCCGGGGTCAGCAGCCAGCCCGACAGTGGCTTGAACATCAGCCCCAGCAGCGGGAACAGGATGAAGGTGCAGGCCAGGATGGTCAGGTGCAGCCGCCAGTGCAGCATGCCGCCGATGATCGACTCGCGCGGCAGGCGCGCGCCATGCAGGAAGAACAGCGCGGCGATGGCGACGGTGGTGACATCGTCGAGGACGATGGCGGCGGCGCCCTTCATCGGCAGCAGGGAGGCCAGGCCGACGGTGCACAGCAGGGCGAGGGTGAAGTTGTCCGGTCGCAGGCGCGACCACCAGCGGGTCATGGTGGGCAGAGTCCTTGGTGCGGTGGAGTCAGGGCGAAATGGATGGCGTGGCCAGGCGCTGGCGGGTGGCGGCTTCCAGCGACTTCAGGCCGGCACGCTGGCCGAGCTGCAGGGCCTGTTCCGGGCTGGCGTGTTCGTAACGTGCATTGACCAAGCCGAGCACGGCACCGGCACGGTTGCCGGACGCGCAGTGCAGCAGCACCGGTCCCTGGCTTTGCCGCAGGGCCTGATGCACGGCGCGCACATTGGCCGCATCCAACCCCTCGGCACCGGCCACCGGAATGCGCACATAGCGCAGGCCCAGCGATTCGGCCACGTGGGTTTCATCGAAACCGCGGTCTTCGTCGGGCTGGCGCAGGTCGATCACCGTGCGCACACCCTGTGCAGCCAGTTCGCGCAGTTGTGCGGCACTGGGCTGGCCGCCGGCATACAGGCCGGGGCGGACTTCATTGAGCGGGGTATCCGCGGCCAGAACGGCCAGCGGCAGGCAGAGCGACAACAACAGCAGGCAGGTCAGGCGCAGCAGCATGGTCCTCTCCGTGAAAGCGTCTGCCCCTCTACAGGCGCAGCCCGGCGCGGGCCTTCAGCAGCTCGCGCAGTTCGTATTTGTCAGTATCGTCCAGACCCTGCTGGCGCTGTTTTGCCAACAACTCCTCCAGACGTTGCACCAGCAGCTGTTTTTCCAGCTGGGCCACCGCGTCATGCAGTTCCTGGGTCCAGCTGGCCTCGGTGCCGGGCAGCGTCTGTGCCGCCAGCGTATGCAACGAGGCCTGTTCCTCGCGGCCGTCGAAGTGTTCCAACAGGGCGCCGGTGCTGATGTCCGGGCGCTGTTCGACCAGCCCCAGCAGCTCCAGCAGCAGCTCCACGCCCGGCAGGCGCAGGCCCTGGAAGTGGTGCTTGCCGCCCAGGGTCAGCGCCAGCGACGGCTGCTGCAGCAGCACGGCGATCGCGCCGCGCACCAGGCTGCGCTTGGCCACCGGCTGGATCGTGCGCGAGGGCTGGCGCTGTGGCATCGGCGCGCGCGTGGCGGCAGCATTGCCACCACCCAGACCGGTCAGCTGGCCCAGCTGCTGCTTCATCAGGTCGCCGAAGGCACCGTCGGGAATCTGCGCCAGCATCGGCCTGGCCCGCTCGGCCAGGCGCGCCTTGCCGTCCAGCGTGCCCAGGTTGATCTCGCGGGTGAGCTCGTCGAAGAAGAACTGGGACAGCGGCGTGGCCTGCTTCAGGCGTTCGTTGAAGGCCTCGGCTCCTTCCTTGCGCACGATGGTGTCCGGGTCCTCGCCATCGGGCAGGAACAGGAAGAAGGCCTGGCGGCCATCCTTCATGCGCGGCAGCACCGACTCCAGCGCCTTCCAGCCGGCGCGGCGGCCGGCGGCGTCGCCGTCGAAGCAGAAGAACACGTCCGGTGCGTTGCGGAACAGCAGCTCGGCATGGTCCGGCGTGGTCGCGGTACCCAGCGTTGCCACCGCCTGGGTGACGCCGAACTGGAACAGCGAGACCACGTCCATGTAGCCCTCGACCACGATCAGCCGCTCGATCTTCTGGTTGGCCTGGCGCACCTGCCACAGGCCGTACAGCTCGCGGCCCTTGTGGAACAGCGCGGTCTCGGGCGAGTTGAGGTACTTGGGGCCGTCGTCCTTCTCGAACACGCGGCCGCCGAAGGCGATCACCCGGCCACGGCGGTCGAAGATCGGGAACATCACCCGGTCGCGGAACTTGTCGTAGACGTGGCCGCGGTCGTTCTTGGAGAACAGGCCGGCGCGGTCGAGCAGCTTCATGCGCCGCTCGTCCTTGCCCAGCGCGTCGCGCAGGCCGCTGTAGCCATCCGGGGCGTAACCGATCTGGAAACGCGCGCGGTTCTCTTCGTCCACGCCACGCCCATCGAGATAGCTGCGTGCCTTGTCGCTGCCTTCCAGGTTGTTCTGGAAGAACTTCGTGGCCGCCTCAAGCGCCGAATACAGCTCGCGGCTGTCGTCCTGCTGCTGGGGGCTGCGCGGGTTCTCGCTGCGCGGCACTTCCATGCCCGCGCGCTTGGCCAGCTCATCCACCGCGTCGAGGAACTCGAGGCGGTCGTAGTTCATCAGGAAGCTGATCGCGGTGCCGTGCGCGCCGCAACCGAAGCAGTGATAGAACTGCTTGGTGGGCGAGACCGTGAACGACGCCGAGCGCTCGTCATGGAACGGGCAGCGCGCTGCATATTCCTTGCCCTGTCGCTTCAACGGCACGCGGCTGCCCACCACCTCGACGATGTCGGAGCGGGCGAGCAGATCGTCGATGAAAGCGTCGGGGATACGGGCCATGGGCAACAGAACGGGGCGCGGCCGCCAGGGCGCGCAGCAGGGGCGGCAGGTTCCCCTAGTTTACTCGCTGGCGACGCCGGGACTGGCCTGTTCGGCCTCGACCCCGGCCTTGGCCAGCTGAGCCCGTGCATGCAGGCGCTCGTCGATCACCGCGGTCATCAGCGCGCCGACGAAGAACACGGCGGTGGCGTAGTAGATCCACACCAGTGCGATCACCAACGCGCCCATCGAGCCGTAGGCGCTGCCCGGGGCCACGGTAGCGATGTAGACGCCAATACCGTAGCGGCCAAGGGTGAACAGCACCGAGGTGATGGCGCCGCCGATGAATGCCTGGCGCCAGGCCACGCGGCGGTCCGGCAGGTAGTGGTAGAGGAAGGCGAAGGCCAGCGTGTAGAGCAGCAGCGAGGTCAGGTAGCCGATCGCCGGCAGCACCGAGGGCAGCTGCGCGAACACCACCTGCAGTGCAGTGGTGGCGGTCATCGAGAGGATCAGCAGGAAGCCCAGTGCCAGCACCACGCCGAACGAGAACACGCGCTTGCGCAGCCAGGCCTTGACGCCTTCCAGGCGCTGGCCGCTGGTATGGAAGATCCGGTTCAGCGCGTTCTGCAGCTGGGCGAACACGGCGGTGGCACCCACGAACAGCAGCAGCGTGCTCCACAGCCCGGCCAGCGAACCGACGCTGGGCTGGCTGTTGGCGTTGTGCAGCACGGTGTCGGCGACGCTGGCCACGCTGCTGCCGGCCACCGAGCCGATCTGGCTGATCAACGTCTGTTGTGCAGGCGGGTACAGCGAGGCAGTCAGCCACAACAGCAGCACCAGCAGCGGTGCCATCGACAGCAGGGCGTAGAAGGAGACCGAAGCGGCCTGGGTCAGCACGTCGATTTCGACGAAGCGCTTGGCGACCGCCATCGGGAAGCTGTCCTGCAGGCGGTCAGCGTAGTGGCGAAGCCGTGCGGGGATGCCGTGGGGACGCGTGTCGGCGGGGGAATGCGATTGCTCGACCATGGGGGTGTTGTAGCAGCCGGGGGTCGAAGGTGCGGTGAAGTGGATGCATCATTGGGGTCAGAGCCCTTTCGCAATGCGAAAGGGATCCGACCCCGGCAATGGCTTATGCCAGCAGCTGCTTGACCAGCTTGGACACCAGGCCCATGTCGGCCTGGCCGGCGAGCTTGGGCTTCAGCGCGCCCATCAGCTTGCCCATGTCGGCCGGGCCGGAAGCACCGGTTTCGGCGATGGCGGCCTGGATGGCGGCCACGATCTCGGCTTCGCCCATCTTCGCTGGCAGGTAGGCTTCGATGACCACGATCTCGGCGCGCTCGATCTCGGCCAGGTCCTCGCGGTTGGCGGCTTCGAACTGGCTGACCGAGTCCTTGCGCTGCTTGACCATCTTGTCGAGCACGGCGATCACGGCGGTGTCGTCCAGTTCGATGCGCTCGTCCACTTCGCGCTGCTTGATGGCGGCGTTGATCAGGCGGATCACGCCCAGCTTGTGCTTCTCGCCCGCCTTCATGGCGGCCTTCATGTCTTCGGTGAGCTGCTGCTTCATGCTCATGAGGAACCTCGTGGTGGTAGGTGGGGCGGGGCGGATGCCCGAACCCGGAAACGCAAAAAGCCGGCGACGCTCGCGCGTGCCGGCTTCGGCTCCATCGCGACAGGCAAGCCCGCCGCAATGAAGATGCGTCCGATCAGTACAGGCGCTGACGCTTGGTAACGTCGCGCGACGAGCGGCGCAGCTGACGCTTCACAGCAGCGGCGGCCTTGCGCTTGCGCTCCTGGGTCGGCTTTTCGTAGAACTCGCGCTTGCGGGTTTCGGCCAGCACACCGGCCTTTTCGCAAGTGCGCTTGAAGCGGCGAAGAGCAAACTCGAAGGGCTCGTTCTCGCGGACTTTGACGCTGGGCATGGAATCTCCGGGACACAGTAGAACCGGGTCACGCCCGGCGAGCCGCACATTATAGCGGCGAATAGACAAACTGCAAGCGGCCAACCCTGAATACGGGCCGGAAGTTCGAAAGCAGTGAGATCTGCACATCCCCCGAGGGGGCGGCAGGGGCGTCATAATAGCAGGCATGCGAGTCCTTGGCATCGAATCTTCCTGTGATGAGACCGGCGTGGCGGTGTATGACACCGACCTGGCCGGCAGCGCGGCCCTGCGCGCCCATGCGGTCTACAGCCAGATCGCCCTGCATGCCGAGTACGGCGGTGTAGTGCCCGAGCTGGCCAGCCGCGACCACGTCCGCAAGCTGCTGCCGCTGGTGCGCCAGACCCTGGCCGAAGCCGGTCTCGGCGTAGGCGACATCGACGGGGTGGCCTACACGGCCGGTCCCGGCCTGGTTGGCGCGCTGCTGGTGGGCGCCGGCGTGGCCCGCTCGCTGGCCTGGGCGCTGGAGGTGCCGGCGGTGGGCGTACACCATATGGAAGGCCACCTGCTGGCCCCGCTGATGGAAGACGACCCGCCGGAAGCGCCGTTCGTGGCACTGCTGGTGTCCGGTGGCCATACCCAGCTGGTGGCGGTGGACGCCATCGGCCAGTACCGGCTGCTGGGCGAGACCCTGGACGATGCGGCCGGCGAGGCCTTCGACAAGACCGCCAAGCTGATGGGCCTGCCGTACCCGGGTGGTCCCCAGCTGGCCAGGCTGGCCGAGCAGGGGACGCCGGGCGCGTACCGCTTCGCGCGGCCGATGACCGACCGCCCGGGGCTGGATTTCAGTTTCTCCGGCCTGAAGACCCAGGTGCTGATGGCCTGGCGCGACAGCGACCAGAGCGAGCAGACCCGCGCCGACATCGCCCGTGGCTTTGAAGATGCCGTGGTCGAGACCCTGTCGATCAAGTGCGAGCGCGCGCTGGAAGCGGCCGGGACCAACGTGATCGTGGTGGCCGGCGGCGTCGGCGCCAACAAGCGCCTGCGCGCGCGCCTGCAGCAGATGGCCGAGCGCCTGGGCGGCCGCGCCTGTTTCCCGCGCCCCGCGCTGTGCACCGACAACGGCGCGATGATCGCCTTCGCTGGCGCGCTGCGCCTGCAGGCCGGCCAGCACAGCCCGCCGAAGGTGGATGTGACCCCGCGCTGGGACATGGCGACCCTGCCGGCGGTCTGATCCGGCAGCGCCGGGCCACGCCGGGCGGACGTATTACCGACGCACTGCCAACGGCGACGCCGCCAACACGGTCGTCGCCCGCTCATGGCGCTGCAGCCAGCCCAGGGTGTGCGGGCAGCGGGCGTGGATCAGCCGCCCGATCGCGGCCAGGTCGGCACCGAGGTCGCGTTCCAGGATGGGTTCGTGGTGCGCGATCCGGTTGCGCAGGTGGCGGATGCGTCCAATGTCTGCGTGGATGGCTTTCCTGATGACACTGGGATGTGCCGAAGGTGCATGACGTAGAACCCCACCAAGTGCGGGTATCCACAGGGTAGAGTCGAAGCGACATGTAAAGAGCTGTTGCCAGAACACCATTGGCAGGTTGGCGACGATCTCAGGTGTATCGGTTACGCGGCTGGCAAGTTGTTCCAGTGCCGTGCGTGGAGAAGTACTGGATGAAGTTGGCAGTCTGCGGCGGAAGGCATCATTCCACGGCCAACGCGGGCCGTGCTGTCGGGTAAGCACAGCTGCAGCGGCGTTGCGAATGACCACCTCGCACAGATGGACCGGCATCATCAGCGCACCGCACATCCGCATGTTCCAGAGATACAGGGAATCGGCAGTGACGTCAGGGCTGCAGGTCGATGCAATTCTCTCGTAAGTCGACAGGCGCTCCGCTGACAACGCGCGCCGCAGTACATCGTATGGAGCCATCGTCATGTGCGGTGGTGAAGGAGGGCTCAATGTTCGCGAGAGTGGGCGGCGACCACCATCAGGGAACGTAGTTGTCCGCGCGGCTGATTTCCTGCGTTTCGCCTCGGGCGAATACCTGACCTGCCCTGTCGGAATTGGCCTTGACCGGCGATCTAGTCCTTGCCTAATCTGCGTGCCTGCGCCACCGGGACTCGCGGCTGGATTCCAGCTCCCCCTGGGGACAAACGGTAGTACCAAAGGGCCCTGCTAGCGGGGCCCTTTGTCTTTTCCGGGCCCGCCCCGTGCCGGCCACCCATCGCCCGTTCCGGGCAGGGTCACCGCCGTGCCGTTACCATGGCCCCCTGTATTCGGGCGGGTAAGCGCAATGGACAAGGTTTTCATCGAGGGGCTGACGATCGACGCCCTGATCGGTATCTACGATTGGGAGCGACGGATCCGCCAGGACCTGGTGTTCGACCTGGAAATGGGCTTCGACAACCGTCGCCCTGCGGCTACCGATGACATCGCCCACACCCTGAACTACAAGGCGGTGAGCAAGCGCCTGGAGCAGTTCGTGCGCGAGTCGGAATTCGGCCTGGTCGAGACCCTGGCCGAGCGCTGCGCGCAGATCGTACTGGACGAATTCGACGTGAAGTGGCTGCGCCTGAAGCTGAGCAAGCCGGGCGCGGTGCGCGGTGCGCGCGCGGTGGGCGTGATCATCGAGCGCACGCGGGACTGACCCGGTCATGCCGGCCGCTGGCCGGAAACCTCAACAGCAATGAAGAAAGGAGACAACTGATGGTGGACGCGGTGGTGGCGGTACAGTGGCTGGAAAAGCTGCAGAACACACTGGAACCCTATCCCGGCGCCTACCTGGCGTTGATGATCTCGGCGCTGCTGATCGCAGCTGGCCTGGCCAACTGGGTGACCAAGCGCATCCTGGTGCGTGGCCTGCGGCGCCTGCTCAGCCGCCTGCCGGGCGCTGACACCGGCCGTGGCAGCCACCTGATGCGGGTGATCTCGCGGCTGTCCAATGTGGTGCCCAGCCAGGTGATCGCTTCCGGCATCCGCATCGTGCCGGACCTGCCGCCAGGGCTGGTGGGCTTCATCATCGGCGCCTGCCAGGCGTGGGCGATCCTGACCGTGGTGCTGGCCATCTCGCATGCGCTCGATGCGGCCAACGATCTCTACGAACGTCGCCCCGAAGCACGCAACAAGCCGATCAAGGGCTACCTGCAGGTAGCCAAGATCGTCATCTTCGTGATCGCCGGCCTGTCGATCGTTGCCACCCTGGCCGGCGTCGACCTGCGCTATCTGGTCACCGGCCTTGGCGCGGCCACCGCAGTGCTGATGCTGATCTTCCAGGACACCATCCTGTCGCTGGTGGCCAGCGTGCAGATCAGCGGCGATGGCCGCGTGCGCATTGGCGACTGGATCGAGATGCCCAGCCAGAACGCCGACGGTGATGTGATCGACATCGCGCTGCATACCGTCACCGTGCAGAACTTCGACAAGACCATCACCACCATCCCGACCAAGAAGCTGGTGACCGAGTCGTTCAAGAACTGGCGCGGCATGCAGGAGGCCGGTGGCCGCCGGATCAAGCGCGCGCTGTACCTGGACCAGCACAGTGTCGGCTTCCTGGACGAGGGCGACCTGGCCTTCCTCGGCCAGTTCGCGCTGCTGCGCGACTACCTGCAGGAAAAGGAACAGGAACTGGGGCAGTGGAACGGGCGCCTGCGCGAACAGGGCGTGGCCGAGGTCAACAGCCGCCGGGTGACCAACCTGGGCACCTTCCGCGCTTACGTTGAGCGCTACCTGCGCAGCCATCCGGGTATCCATACCGACATGACCCTGCTGGTACGGCAGTTGCAGCCGACCACCGAAGGCCTGCCGCTGGAGCTCTACTGCTTCACCCGCAGCACCGCCTGGGGCGAGTACGAGGCGGTGCAGTCGGACATCTTCGACCACCTGCTGGCGATCCTGCCGGCCTTCGGCCTGCGCGTGTTCCAGGCCTCCAGCGACGCCATGTTGATGGCCGGGCAGCGCCAGCTGGCCGGCTCGGAGTAAGCTGCGATGCCTCCGGCCGGACCGTACGGATTCGGCTGGAGCCTGAAACTGAATGACAAAACCTCTCGCCAAATGGCTCGGGATCGCTAGAATGCCGGGCTTGTAAACGTTTTCATCAAGGACTGCTGGTGGCCTCCGATCGCATCGAATCCCTCATTGCCCAGATGACCGTCGAGGAAAAGGTCGGCCAGCTGGGTGTCTTCGCGGACATGGTCCGCCCGTTCGCCCCGGACGTGAACCCGGAAGCCAACGTGCGCAATGCCGACCAGGTGCTGCAGCAGGTGCGCGAGGGCAAGGTCGGGTCCCTGTTCAATGGTGTCGGCGCCGAACTGGGCCGCCGCATCCAGCAGGTCGCCACCGAGGAGAGCCGCCTGGGCATCCCGGTGATCCTGGCGGCCGACGTCATCCACGGCATGCGAACCGTGTTCCCGATCCCGCTGGGCGAGGCCGCCAGCTTCGAACCGGAGCTGGCCGAGCGCACCGCGCGCGCCACCGCCATCGAGGCCACCGCCGCCGGCCTGCACTGGACCTACGCACCGGCCGTGGATATCGCCCGCGACCAGCGCTGGGGCCGTGGCGCCGAAGGTGCTGGTGAGGACGTGGTGCTGGGCTGTGCCTTCGCCGCCGCCCGCGTGCGCGGCTTCCAGGGTAGCGACCTGCGCGCCGCCGATTCGCTGCTGGCCACGCCGAAGCACTTCGCCGCCTATGGCGCGGTGATGGCTGGCATGGAATACAACATGGTGGACATCTCGCCGCAGACCCTGCGCGACGTGCACCTGCCGCCGTTCAAGGCCGCCTTCGACGCCGGCGCGATCACCGTGATGTCCTCGTTCAACGACATCAACGGCGTGCCGGCCAGCGCCAACGCCGAACTGCTGACCGACATCCTGCGCGGCGAATGGAAGTTCCCGGGCGTGGTGATCTCCGATTACACCGCCGACATGGAACTGGTGGCGCACGGCTATGCCGCCGACGACCGCGATGCCACCGCAAAGGCGTTCACCGCAGGCCTGGACCTGAGCATGCAGAGCGGTTTCTACGCCGAGCACCTGCCGGGCCTGGTCGAGAGCGGCGAAGTGCCGATGGCGGTGCTGGATGAAGGCGTGCGCCGCATCCTGTGGCTGAAGGAAACCATCGGCCTGTTCGACGACCCGTACCGTTCGCTGGACCCGGCGCGCGAAGCCGACACATCGCACATTGCCGCGCATGACGAATTGTCGCGCGATGCCGCACGCCGTTCGATCGTGCTGCTGAACAACCGCGACAACGTGCTGCCGCTGCAGAAGACCGGGCAGAAGATCGCGCTGATCGGCCCGTTCGTGCAGGACCGCGAGAACATCGAAGGCTGCTGGACGCTGTTCGGTGACAAGCAGCGTTATGTCGACCTGGAAACTGGCGTGCGTGCCGCCATCGGCGACGAAGCGCTGCTGGAGATCGTGCCGGGCTGCGAACTGGAAACCGCGATTCCAGGTGGCACCGAAGCGGCCGTGGCCTCCGCGCTGCGCGCCGACGTGGTGGTGCTGGCGCTGGGCGAACCGCAGCGTTACAGCGGTGAGGCGCAGTCGCGCGTGGAGATCACCCTGCCGCCGGCGCAGCAGGCGCTGGCTGAGGCCGTGGCGATGACCGGCAAGCCGCTGGTGGTGCTGCTGCGCAACGGTCGCGCGCTGGCACTGCAGGGTGCGGTGCGCAATGCACAGGCGGTGGCGGTGACCTGGTACCTGGGCACGCAGACCGGCCATGCCGTGGCCGATGTGCTGTTCGGCGACTACAGCCCGTCCGGTCGCCTGCCGGTCAGCTTCCCGCAGGTATCCGGCCAGCAGCCGTACTTCTACAACCACCCGCGCACCGGCCGCCCGGAACTGCCGACCATGTCGGAGTTCAAGGCACGCTGGCGCGAGATCCCGAACGAGCCGCTGTACCCGTTCGGCCATGGTATCGGCTACACCAGCTTCGCCTACGGCGTGCCGCAGCTGAGCACGGCCCAGCTCGGCTGGGACGACACTCTGACCATCACCACCACGCTGACCAACACCGGCGATGTGGTTGGCGAGGAAGTGGTGCAGTTGTACATCCACGATCGCGTGGCCAGCCGCGTGCGTCCGGTGCGTGAGCTGAAGGACTTCCGCAAGGTGGCGCTGCAGCCGGGCGAATCGGCCGAAGTGGTGTTCACCCTGACCCGCGAGCAGCTGGCCTTCACCGGCCGCGACGGCGTGCTGCGCGCCGAGCCGGGTGTGTTCGACGTGTGGGTCTGCGCCTCGTCGGCGGCCGGTGAAGCGGTGCAGTTCGAGCTGCTCAAGGCCTGACCGAAAAAAGGGGACGGAGGGGATTAAGTCGTTTGTGCCACAAACGACTTAATCCCCTCCGTCCCCTTTTTGTTGCCGTCACTGCGGCGGCGCTACCATCGGACTCCCTGTTTCGATGGAGTGCGCGCATGCGCCGGATGGCCTATCTGATTCCCGCCCTGCTACTGGCGGCCTGTTCGCAGCCTGCGCCGCCGGCCAAGCCTGCAGCGGATGCGCCGCCGCCGATGGAGGCCAGCGCCCCGGCAGCGCCTGCGGCACCCCCCGCTGAGCCCACCGCCGCCGCACCGGCCGCGTCCGAAGCGGATGCGCCCGCGGAAGACGCACGCGCGCGCATCGAGTCGTTGCTTGGCGATGCGGCGCAGTACGAAAAGGTGTTCAACGCGTTCAAGACCGCCGTGGTCGGTGGTGATCGTGCTGCCGTGGTGGAGGAAGTGCGCTTCCCGCTGAACATCGCGGATGGAAAGAAGATCACCGGCCCGGGCGAGTTCCAGCGCAACTACGAGAAGATCATCACACCGGCGGTGGTCAAGGCGGTGTCCGAACAGGACTTCGGCAAGGTCTTCGTCAACCAGCAGGGCGTGATGATCGGCGATGGACAGGTGTGGTTGAGCGGGCAGTGCCTGGACCAGGCCTGCACGAAGACCGAGGTGAAGGTCATCACCATCCAGTAAACGGAAACGGCCCCGCATGCGGGGCCGTTCCGGGAAAAAGGTGCCGATCAGGCCTTCGGCGTCAGCTTCAACAGGCGCGCCTTGCTGCCGTCTTCCAGCAACCACAGCGCGCCATCCGGGCCCTGTTCCACTTCGCGGATGCGCTCGCCCATGTTGAAGCGCTCGGCTTCGCGCGCGCTGTCGCCATCAAAGGTCACACGCACCAGAGAGGTCGACGACAGGCCGCCGATGAAGCCGCTGCCCTTCCACTGCGGGAATAGCTTGCCGCTGTAGATCACGAAGCCGGCCGGCGAGATCACCGGCGTCCAGGTCACCTTCGGGGCGGCGAATTCCGGGCGGGTGTCGTGGTCGGGAATCGGTCGGCCGTCGTAGTGGTCGCCGTTGGAGACGATCGGGTAGCCGTAGTTGGCGCCGCGCACGATCAGGTTCAGTTCGTCGCCGCCGGCCGGGCCCATTTCATGCGCCCACAGCTTGCCGTTGGCATCGAAGGCCATGCCGAGGATGTTGCGGTGGCCCAGCGACCAGACCTGCGCGGCCACGCCGCCCTGCGAGGCGAACGGATTGTCGGCGGGCAGGCTGCCATCGTCGTTGAGGCGGACGATCTTGCCGAGGTTGCTGCCCATGTCCTGCGCCGGATCGAACTTCTGCCGCTCGCTGGAGCTGATCCACAGCTTGCCGTCCGGGCCGAAGGCGAGGCGGTGGCCGTAGTGGCCCTCACCGCTGACCTTGGGAGTCTGCCGCCAGATCACCTTCAGGTCCTTCAGCTGCCCAGCCCCGTTCGCATCCAGCGCCAGCGTGGCGCGGGCCACGGCCGCACCGCGGGTATCCAGCGTGCCTTCCTCGGCATAGCTGAGGTAAACGACGTGATTCCGGGCAAAGTCGGGGTGCAGGATGATGTCGCCGAAGCCACCCTGGCCACCGTAGGCGACCTTCGGAACGCCGGTGATCTCATGCTTCTGGCCGCTGGCCAGATCCAGGTGCTGCAGCTTGCCGCGCTTCTCGGTGACCAGCAGGCTGCCGTCAGGCAGGAAGGTCATCGCCCACGGCTGGTCAAAACGGCTGACTTCGGTGGCGGTGAACGGACGCTGGTCGGCGGCGGAGACGGCTGCGGGCGCGCTGGTCTGGGCGCCGTTGGCGCCAGGGTCGGCGGCATTGCAGGCAGAGGTGGCGAGGATCGGCACCAGGCCGAGGGCGAGCAGCAGGGGTGTGCGGGTCATGGGTATCTCCAGGGCGGGGATGCGGATGGCCGGGCTGTCCCTTGTATACCACTGGAGGCGTGACCGTCGTGGCCCGAAGGTCCTGCGCCCCCCTGTGCGACGGCGGCGGGATCGTCTAGGGTGGGCACGCCCGGGCAACGCGTGCCCGACTGCCTGCCAAGGATCTGCAATGAACACTGCCATGCCCCACAAGCCGTCCACCGCCTTCATCGCCGCCTCGTGGGTGGCCCTGCTGCTGGGCGCGGCGGCCTACCTGATCGGCCTGTTCAACGCCGCCACGATGGCGCTCAATGAAAAAGGCTACTACCTGACCCTGCTGCTGTTCGGCCTGTTCGCGGCGGTGTCGCTGCAGAAGAGTGTGCGTGACCGCGTTGAGGGTATTCCGGTGAGTGCCCTGTATTACGCGCTGTGCTGGTTCGCGCTGCTCTCGGCGCTGATGCTGCTGCTGGTCGGCCTGTGGAATGCCACCCTGGCATCGAGCGAGAAGGGCTTCTATGGCATGGCCTACGCGCTGTCGCTGTTCGGTGCGGTGGCGGTGCAGAAGAACACCCGCGACCTGATCGCCGCCGGTGGCGGTGAGAGCAAGCACAGCGCAGGCGTGCCGCCGCTGCCGGAACAGGAGTGATCGATCCGGTGTAGAGCCGAGCCATGCTCGGCTCAGTCGAGCATGGCTTGTATGTTCCTCCCGGCTCCT
>NZ_VMBJ01000052.1:0-34453 GCF_010608305.1 Stenotrophomonas sp. AS012628
CTCTGGCTCGTAGCGGGTGCAGGGCGCAGCCCTGCCAAACCCCTACCCCCTGGCCATTGCCTGCCACCACTGGGACAGCAGCTCCGGCCTGCGCAGGCGCTCGCGCCACCAGCGCAACGCGGCGCCGTCCTCGCCGGTGCGCCAGGCCAGCCAGAAGGTTTCTTCCGGCTTGTGCTCCTCCACCTCACGGATCACCAGCTGGCCGCGCGCGACCGCGGCGCGCGCGCACGGCTCGGGCAGGAAACCGAAGCCCACGCCTTCGCACTGCAGTTTCAGCTTGCTGGCCATGTCAGGCACCGTCAGCATCTCCTGCCCCATCAACAGGCCGACCGTGCGTGGCAACAGCCGGCGCGCCGAATCGGAGACGGCGATCGCGCAGTGCTCGACCAGCTGCTCGCGCCCGAGCACGCCCGGTACTGCAGCCAATGGATGTTCGGGTGCGACCGCGAACACAAACTCCACCGTGCCCAGCGGCTCGACCACGTAACCACCGCCACTGGGGCCCTCGCCCGGTGCACCGACCAGCAGGTCGGCACGGCGGTCCAGCAGGGCCTCCCAGGTGCCGGACAGGGCCTCGCCGATCAATCGCAGCCGGGTCGGTGCCTCGGCCTCACGAAACGCGGCGATGTCCGGGCCGAGCAGCCAGGTCGGGAACACCGAGTCCACCGCCAGGGTCAGTTCGGTCTCCCAGCCCGACGCCACCCTGCGTACCCGCAGTTCCAGCTCGCGGGCGGCGCGCAGCAGGTGCCGCCCCTCGTCCAGCAGCGCGCGGCCGGCGTCGGTCGGCTCGGCGCGCGGGCCAACCCGGTCGAACAGCTGCACGCCCAGGTCCTCCTCCAGCTTGGCCACGGTGTAGGAGATGGTCGAGGGCACCTTGTGCAGGGCCTTGCCGGCGCCGGCAAAGGAGCCGCGACGGTCGATGGCATCCAGGATCTGCAGGGCATCGAGGCTGAGCTTGAGCATTCGAATTTTTCGATGATGGCTGTCAAAACTATCCGTTTTTCAAACCCCGGGCGCAAGTGGATACTTCTCTTCAACGGGGAAACACAGCGGCTACCGGCCCACCCCGCCCTATCGAAACCATCGAACAAGGAGATTCCATCATGCTGCAGATCCGCAAGAGCGCTACCCGTGGCCTGGCCGAGCATGGCTGGCTGTCCTCGCGCCATACCTTCTCCTTCGCCAACTACTACGACCCTCGCTACGTCAGCTTCGGCCCGCTGCGGGTGATCAACGAAGACAAGGTGATCGGCGGCCAGGGCTTCGGCACCCACAGCCACAGCAACATGGAAATCATTTCCTACGTGCTGGGTGGCGCGCTGGAGCACAAGGACTCGATGGGCACCGGTTCGGTGCTGCGCTACGGCGACGTGCAGCGCATGAGCGCCGGCAGCGGCGTCAGCCACAGCGAGTTCAACCACTCGGCCGACGAGACCGTGCATTTCCTGCAGATCTGGATCTTCCCGGATACCGAGAACATCACGCCGTCCTACGAGGAGACCCACTTCGCACCGGAGACCAAGCGCGGCCAGCTGCGCCTGATCGCCTCGCCGGACGGTGCCGACGGTTCGCTGCGCATCCACCAGGATGCCCGCATCTTCGCCACCATCCTCGACGGCGGCCAGAAGCTGCACCATGCGCTTGGCAACGGCCGTGGCGCCTATGTGCAGGTGGCGCGTGGCCAGCTGCAGGTCAACGGCATCACCCTGGAAGCCGGCGATGCACTGCAGGTCAGCGACGAAGCCCAATTGACGCTGGAAAACGGCAATGATGCCGAAGTGCTGGTGTTCGACCTGCCGCTGTAACGACAACGCCCGCGATGCCATCCAGCATCGCGGGCGTACTTGTAGAGGCGAGCCCACGCTCGGCTGGTTGTCAAACCGCAGCCGAGCGTGGGCTCGGCTCTACAAAACCCGTGTCAGAACCTGTAGTTCAAGGTCAGCCGCACATTGCGCGGCTCACCCCAGGTGTAGGTGCTGTACCAGTTGAAGATCGTGTAGTACCGCTTGTCGAGCAGGTTGTTGACGTTGACCGTGGCCGACAGGCGATCGTTGAACTGGTAGCGCGCCATCGCATCAAGCAGCCAGTACGGCTGGGTGCGATGCACGACCTGCGCGCTGGTGGCCGGGTTGGTGATCTCGCCAAACGTGGAATCCTGCCAGCGCGCGCCACCGCCCAGCGTGAGCCCCTGCCAGGCACCGCGCAGGCGGTAGCTGGTGTGCAGGCTGAACTGGTTCTCCGGTTCCAGCGTGGTCACCTTGGTTCCCGCCTGGCGGGCGATCTTGTGGGAGAACCCACCCTGCACCTGCCAGCCCTCGGCCAGCTGACCCGACATTTCAAGCTCATAGCCCTTGGTACGCACGCCCATCAACGCGCGGTAGGCATCCTGGCCATCCGGCGTCTTGCCGCCGGTGGGCTGGGCGAAGTTGTCCTGATCAAGCTGGAAAAGCGCCGCGCTGGCATTGAGGCGTCCATCGAAGAACTCGGCCTTCAGCCCCATCTCGTAGCTGCGGCCTTCCAGCGGATCCAGTGCCTTGCCCTGCTCGTCACGCTGGCCCTGCGGCTTGAAGATGGTGCTGTAGCTGGCATACACCGAATAGTGCTCGCCGAGGTCGTAGACCACGCCGGCATATGGCACATAGACGCCGGTCTCGCGCGTGTCCGGCGAACGGTAGCTGGCCAGACGGCTGCCGACGATCAGCTTCAACGGATCGGCCACGTCGAAGCGGCCGACCACGTACAGGCCGTTTTCGCGGGTCACTTCATTGTTCTCGTAGCTGCGCTGCCATTGCGGCTCGGCAATGTCGCCATTCCAGCTGCGGTAGTCCGGCACCGTATCCGGGAACCCCGCCTGCGGGCCGTAGCCGGTATTGGTCCAGCGCTTGCGCGAGGCACTGCCACCGACCACCAGCTCATGCTCGCGGCCGAACAGGCCGAAATGCCCGCTCACATAGAAGTCGGCGGCATTGCTGACGGTCTTGCCGACGTACTTGCCGAGCCACAGGCTGACGCCCTCGCCAGTCAACGGATCGGGATTGCCGGCGGCGGCACCGGCCAGTGCGGCGTCATAGCCGTTGACCTGGTGGTTGAGCTGCAGCTTGGCGATCCAATCGTTGGCGAACGTGTGCTCCAACGTAGCGAAACCGGTACGCACGTACTGGCGCCAGCCGGCCCATTGCGCACCATTGTTGAACGAGCGCGGCATGCGGTTGAAGTTGCCGGCGCTGTCCAGCAGCGGAATGCCGCCCCATGTCGAGCCCTTCGGGTCGCTGTCCATCACGTCGCCACCGACCGACAGCAGCGTGCGTTCGCCCAGATCGGCTTCCAGCACGGCATAGCCGACCTTGCTGGTGCGCTGGTAGTTGTCCAGGTTGGAGTGCTTGTCTTCCCAGGCCCCCACTGCTCGGCCACGCACGCGGCCATCGGCAGTCAGCGGACCACCGACATCGAGCTCGGCGCGGTAGTCATCCCAGCGGCCGACACCCAGTGAGGCACTGCCGGCGAAGTCCTCGCCCGGCTTCTTGCGCACCAGGTTGATGGTCGCGCCCGGATCACCCATGCCGGTCAGCAGGCCGGTGGCGCCCTTGAGCACTTCGATGCGGTCATAGATCGCGGTATCACTGAGCGTGTTGCCCGCCGAGTAGGCCGAGTCACGCGACATCGGAATACCGTCGTACTGGAAGTTCTGGATCGCGAAACCACGCGCGTAGTACTCGGTGCGTTCGCTGTCGTAGGTGACGATGCTGATGCCGGGGGTCACCCGCATCACGTCATCGATGCCGTGCAGGCCGAAGTCATCCATCTGTGCGCGGGTGATCACGCTGATGGTCTGTGGCGTCTGTCGCGGCGTCAGCACCAGGCGGGTGGCGGTGGCGATGGTGCCGGGCGTGTAGGCGCCGCTGCCCTCGGTGATGGTACCGAGCAGGTTGGCGGTGACCTGCACGGTCTGCAGGGTCTGCGAGGCGGGTGCCGGTTTGGCCTTGTCCTCGTCCTGGGTGGACTGGGCAGCAGCGGTGCCGCTGCTCAGTGCAAGCAGTAGCAGGCCTTGAGCCAGTGCATGCGGCAGCGGCAGGCGACGCGGAAACAAGCGCGGAAAACGGACAGGCACAGACAGCACGGCGGGACCTCCACGATAGGGTGGGATCCTCTGGCGGCGGCTGGAGGGAAGAGAGGGACGCGGCCGGATGGCCGCAGGCGCAGGAGTGTACTCCCCTGCGCCCCGGCTGTCGTGCGGTGTGCTGGTGCGGGATCAGGCGCCGATGGCGGCGCAGGCCTCCAGGATCAGCGCGGTCACTTCCTTCGGCTGCGAGGCCAGTGAGGCATGGCTGGCATCAAGCTCCAGCAGGCGCTTGGGCTGCATTCTTGCGGCCATGGCCTTCTGGTTTTCCGGCGCGATCATGCGGTCGTGGCGGGACAGCTGGTACCAGCTCGGCCGGTGCTTCCACGCCGGATCGCTGACCGTGTCGCCGAAAGTGCTGGCCAGCGGCGCCTTCTGGGTCACCGCCATCACCCGGCCCTCGTCGGCACTCAGGTCCTGGCAGAAGCTCTCATGGAACTTGTCCGCACGCAGCCAGAGGTAGCCATCGCTGTCCGGTGCCAGATTCGGCGCCGCCTCCGGCAGGTTCTGCTGGGTGATGCCACCCGGGCTCTCGCCGGCATCAGGCGCGAAGGCAGCGATGTAGACCAGGCCCTTCACGTTGGGCTCGTTACCGGCCTGGCTGATCACCGCACCGCCGTAGGAGTGGCCGACCAGCAGCACCGGACCGTCGATCTGCCGGATCATTTTCTGGGTGCGTCCTGCGTCGTCGGCCAGCGACGTGAGCGGCAATTCCACCGCCTGCACCCGGTCGTGGCCGTTGCGATGCAGTTCCAGGATCACCTTGGCCCAGTGTGCGGCCCCGCCTCCAGAATCCATGGACGAGGAGGATGGTCGGTGTCGTGCTCATGTACGGATCTCCGGCAGCGGCCGGCGGGGTGCCGACCGTGCAGCCACTGTCCGTGGGCGACGTTAATCGCTGGTGACGCGATCGAGTCACTGCAATCGTATGCGTCGCCCGATGTCACGCATGGCACTTGCCGATCCGGCCTGAAAACGTTTTCATGAAGGTCCCCTGGAGCTTCGCATCGCGCATGACGCCTTCATCCCCACGTGCCCAGCAGCACGCCACCCGTGCCGCCTTCTTCATTCCCGGATTCGCCACCGCCGCGTGGGCGCCGATGGTGCCCTACGCCAAGGCCAAGGCCGGGCTGTCCGACGCCAGCCTTGGCGCCGTGCTGCTGTGCCTCGGGCTCGGCTCGCTGCTGGCGATGCCGTTGGCGGGCGCGCTGACCGGGCGGCTGGGTTGCCGACGGGTGATGGTGATCACCTGCGCGATGATGCTGTGCGCCCTGCCCTTGCTGGTGCTGGCGCCCTCGCCGGTGGCGCTGGGCGCGGCCCTGTTCGTGTTCGGCGCCGGCGTCGGTGCGCTGGATTGTGCGATGAACATGCAGGCGGTCGCGGTCGAGCGCGACGCCGGGCGCGCAATGATGTCCGGCTTCCACGCCTTCTACAGCATCGGTGGCTTCGTCGGCGCCGGCTGCATGACCGGCCTGCTGATCCTGGGTACACCGCTGTGGCTGGCCGCGCTGGTGTCGGTGGCGGCACTGCTGCTGGTCGCGGTGCTGTCGGCGCCGCACTGGCGACCGCAACGGATCCTGCACGAAGGCCCACTGCTGGCGCTGCCGCACGGCGTGGTGCTGTTCATCGGCGTGCTGGCCTTCGTGGTGTTCCTCGCCGAGGGCTCGATGCTGGACTGGAGCGCGGTGTTCCTGGCCGAAGTGCGGCAGGTGCCGCGTGACCAGGCCGGCGCCGGCTTCGCGCTGTTCACGCTGGCGATGACCGCGATGCGCCTGTTCGGCGACGGCATCGTCGAGCGCCTCGGCCGCACCCGCACCCTGGTCTTCGGCGGCATCACCGCCGCAGCCGGGTTCACGTTGGCCACGCTGGTACCGTCGTTCCCGGTGGCGTTGGCGGGCTATGTGCTGGTCGGGCTGGGCTGCGCCAATATCGTGCCGGCACTGTTCTCGATGGCCGGCCAGCAGCGGGTAATGCCGGAGAGCATCGCCATCACTGCGGTGACCACGCTGGGTTACGCCGGTATCCTCGCCGGCCCGGCAGCGATCGGTGCACTGGCACACGGCACCAGCCTCGGCTTCGCCTTCCTGTGCGTGGCCGCGCTGCTGCTGGGCGTAGCCGCATCCGCGCGAGCACTGGCACGACGGGTGGCCTGACAGAAAAAGGGGACGGAGGGGATCAAGTCGTTTCCTGCCTTGGTGTGCGGGAAACGACTTGATCCCCTCCGTCCCCTTTTCTCAGCTGCGCGTCAGCCACTCGGCCTGGGCCGGCAGTTGCGGTGCCGGGCAGGCGCTTTGCGGATGGTGCTCGTCGCGCGCCATCCAGTCGTCGACCACTCCGGCCAGCAGATCCAGCCGCAGCGGCAGGGTGATGTGGTCCTCGCCGCGCATCTCGATGTAGTGGGCGCGCGGATTGGCCTGGGCCAGCTCGCGGCCCTGGCTGACGGGTATGTGCTGATCGCCCTGCCCGTGCAGCAGCAGCACGCAGGCGCGGGTATCGGCCAGCGCACGCGCTACATCCACGCGGTCCAGATCGACGTCGATGCGGCGGCTGGCGGCGGCGATTACCTGGTTGATGTCCTGGCCGCCGTAGCGCCAGCGCGCGTACGACGCCACCGCCTGCGCCTTCAGGCCTTCCGGCTGCAGTCCCATCAGGTGCGGGATCATCGTGCGGATCGCTACACCGGCATTGGCGAACGATTCCATCGCCACCACGCCTTCCACCTGGTCGCCGAGCTTGTCGGCGGTGAATACCGCTGTGGCGGCGCCGTAGGACACGCCGAACAGGTACAGCGGGCCGGTTACTTCACCACGTGCGCGCAGCTCGCCGATTACATCCACCACATCGTCGGATTCATAGGTGCCATAGCCCGACGGCCCAGTACCGGACTGTCCATGGTTGCGCAGGTCGAGCGTGACCACGCGGTAGCCGGATTCGGCCAGCTGCAACGACCACGGCAGCATCGAATCACCATTCATCATCCAGCCGTGCAGCAGCACCACGGTGCCGCGCGGTGCCTGCGCGCGGAACGGTCGCGGTACTGCCAGGCTCAAGCCGGTATCCAGCGGCAGGCCGTTCTCGTGGCGCTGCGGCAGGTAGTGGTAACGCGCGCCGTAATCGCCAGGATCGAACACACGCCAGAAGATCGGCACGCCATCGCGGCCCGGCGCGAAGCCGTGGCGATTGGGCAGTTCGGCAATGGCCGCGGCAATGCGCGGACGATCGAGCAGGGTCGATACGCCACCCGGCGCGATCAGCCGATCGGCGAGCGAGGTGGACGAGGCATTGATCGAGGACGAGCATGCAGCCAGCCACAGGCCGGCGCACGCCAGCAACAACAGCAGCAGGCGCTTCATGGGCAATCGAGGAAAAGGTGCGACAGCGTGGCAGGTTAGCGACGCGGGCGCGGGCCATCTATCGCGCATGGATGACGGCTTGATGACAACGCAGGAACGATTCAGCTTGGTGTACAAGCTGTATCCGTTCAGTCATTGATCCGGATCAATGAACGCGCGCGGGGGAATCTCCACAGTTCCACCATGCGCACCTCGCTCAAGCTCGCCATTGCCCTGGCCGCCTCGCTGGCCGCCGCCTACGGCATCGCCCGCACCACGCCCTACTGGTTTGCGCCGCGGCAGACGGCGCAGGTCGATATCCACGACCCGACGCTGATCGCGCAGGGCCAGTACCTGTCGCGCGCCGCCGATTGCGCGGCCTGCCATACCGCACCGGGCGGCAAGCCGTTCGCCGGTGGCCTCGGCATGCAGACGCCGATGGGCACGATCTACTCGACCAACATCACGCCGGATCCGCAGACCGGCATCGGTGCCTACGATTACGCTGACTTCGAACGCGCGGTGCGCCGTGGCATCCGCCGCGATGGCCAGCCGTTGTATCCAGCCATGCCGTACGCCTCGTATGTGATCGCCAGCGATACCGAGGTCAAGGCGCTTTACGCCTACTTCATGGGCTCGGTGCAGCCGGTGAAACAGGACAACGCCGACAGCACCATCCCGTGGCCGGCCAACATGCGCTGGCCATTGGCCTGGTGGCAGCTGCTGTTCGCGCGCCCACGCAGCTTCAGCCCGGATCCGAAGCTGGATGCCGGCCAGCAGCGCGGCGCTGAACTGGTTGAAGGCCTGGCGCATTGCGGTGCCTGCCATACGCCACGCGGCCTGGCCTTCCAGGAAAAGGCCATGGCCGACGATGGCAGCCGCCAGTTCCTGTCCGGTTCGGTGCTGGAAGGCTGGTATGCGAAGAACCTGCGCAATGAATCGACCGGCCTGGCCAGCTGGAGCGAGGGCGAGATCGTCGACTTCCTGCGCACCGGTCGCACCGATCGATCGGCGGCCTTCGGTGGCATGGCCGATGTGGTCGAGCACAGCACGCAGTACCTGTCCGACGCCGACCTGCTGGCCATGGCCCGCTACCTGAAACAGCTGCCGGCGCGTGAGGGCCGCAGTGCGCAGTGGTCCCCCGGTACCGACACCACCACCGCCGCACTGCGCAGCGGCGACTACCGTGTTGCCGGTTCGCTGGCCTATGCGGAGCACTGCCAGGCCTGCCACCGTGCCGACGGGCGCGGCATGCCCCGCGTCTATCCGGCGCTGGCCGGCAACTCGATCGTGTTCGCCGATGACCCCAGTTCGCTGGTGCAGGTGACCTTGATCGGCGGCCGCACGCCGCATACCCCGCATGACCGCATGGCCTTCACCATGCCAGGCTTCGAGCAGCTGCCGAACGCGCAGCTGGCACAGATCCTGACCTTCATCCGCAGCAGCTGGGGCAACCAGGCCAGCGCAGTGAGCGAGGTCGACGTGGCGCGCATGCGCCGGGTGGTGCGCGACAAGCCCGTGCACTACGTTCCGCAGGAGACCGCACAATGAAGCGTTCGCGCACGCGTTCCCGCCTGCTGATCGGCAGTGCGATCACCCTCGTGGCGCTGGCGGGCGCCGGTGCCCTCGCCTACCGTCATCTGTATCCGGACCTGGATGCCGCTGTGGCCAGCACGATCGATATCCTCGATGCGCAGGGCAAGGTGGTCAGCCACTACCACGCACCCAGCGCCGAAGAGATCGCCGGGATCGGCAATGCCGAATCGGTGATGCTCGGCCGCCGCATCCTCAACGAGACCGCACGGCTGCTGCCGGACAATGTCGGCAACGATCTGAACTGCAACTCGTGCCACATGGCCGAAGGCAAGCGGCCGTTCGGCAATCACTACTTCAATACCGGCGGCGGCGCCTATCCGCGCTACATGCCGCGCCCGGGCAAGGTGATCGGGCTGACCGAGCGCATCAACGGCTGCCTGCAGCGTTCGATGAACGGCAAACCGCTGCCGAAGGACTCGCCGCAGATGCGCGCGATGCTCGATTACATGGCGTGGTTGAGCAGTCCTGTGCCAGAGGGTGCAAAGGTGGCCGCCCCCAGTGAGGGGCCGATCGACAGCACGCTGACCCCGGACCCGATCCGTGGCCAGGCGCTGTACGCCGTGCAGTGTGCCGCGTGCCATGGCGACAACGGCGAAGGACGGCGCGACGCCAGCGGTGACATCGCCTTCCCGCCACTATGGGGCGACCACAGCTTCAACATCGGCGCCGGCATGGCGCGCTTGTACAAGGCCGCCGGCTTCGTCAAGCACAACATGCCGCCGGCGGTGACCCGCGAGCCGCCACTGGGACAGCAGGTGATGCCCGACCAGGACGCGGTGGACATCGCCGGCTATTTCATCAACCAGCCGCGGCCGGACTTCGCCAACAAGGGCAAGGACTGGCCGCGCGACCCGAAACCCAAGGACGCGCGGTACTGAAACAGGCAGCAGGTGCCGGCCGTCACACAACACGATTCCTGCATCGCCACGTCATGCCGATGTCATTGGCGCTGCCGACACTCCGGGGCTTCCTCCCTCTGAAGGTCCGGTTTCGATGCGAACGATTGCGCGTTTTCCCCGTGTCTCGCTGCTGGCCCTGCTGATCGCCCCCGCCCTGGACGCCCTCGCAGAAGCACCGCAGGGCGATACGGGCCAAGCGCGCAGCAGTGATGCCCGTACCCTGGACCAGGTACAGGTAATCGGCCAGGCCACCAGCTACGCCAAGACCTCGGTGCGCGCGGAAACGCTGAACCGGCAGACCGTGATGAGCAGCGTCAACGACGCGCTCAACGAAGTACCCGGCGTGGTGGTCAGTGAAGCCGATGCCACGGGTTCTTCGGTATGGGGCACGCAGATCAGCATGCGCGGCTTCGTCACCAATCGCGATACGCAGCAGATCGGCACCACCATCGACGGCCTGCCCAACGGCGGCTCCGGCTACGGTGGCGGTTCGCTGGCCAACCGCTACATCGACACCCTCGACCTGGAGACGGTGGAGGTCAGCCAGGGCACCGCTGATATCTCCTCGCGCTCGAACGAGGCGCTGGGCGGCACGCTCAACTTCCTCACCAGCGACCCGCTGCAGGACAGCCGCCTGCGCTTCGTAGTCGGCGCCGGTGACAACGAGGCACGCAAGTACTACGTGCGCTACGACACCGGCCAGCTCGGCGGCCACACCCGCGCCTGGGTCAGCGCCTCCTCGTCGAAGGTGCACGACTGGATCGACGGCACCGGCCACGCCAGCAACGACCACATCGCCGGCAAGTTCATCACCGAACTGGATCGCTGGACGCTGACCGGCTACCTGTCCTACAACGACGCCGACGAGCCGGAATACACCAGCGTTTCGCCGAAGGGCTTCGCCACCAACCCGGAGCGCGACAACCTGGTCGGCACCCTCACCGGCATTCCCTACCTGGACCAGAACTATCGTTCCGGTTCGCGTGCGCTGCGCGAGAACACCTTCGGCTACCTGCGCGCAGCGTTCGATGGCGGCAATGGATTCAAGGCCTCGGTGGCCGCCTACGGGCACCGCATGCAGGGCCGCGGCGACTGGCTGCCGCCGTACCTGGCGCAGGTCAGCGATGACGGTGCCGGCCGCCCCGAGTCGGAGTACATCGGTGGGAAAACCGTGTACGGCGGCAGCAACCGTGGCCAGATTTTCTTCGTCAATCCCGACGGCAGCGCCGCACAGCGCCTGGCCAGCTGCACGCCGCGGCTGGGCTTCACCGCCGAGTACGATCCGAACTGCTACGCCGGCAATGTGCTGGGCGCGCAGTCGTATCGCCACACGCACTACGACAACGACCGCATGGGCGTGACCGCCGACGTCGAGTGGCGGCAGACCTTCGGCGCGGTCGACAACACGATCCGTGGCGGCCTGTGGGTGGAGAAGCTGGACCGCTCGGCGCGCCGCGACTGGCATCGCCTGCTCGCTGTCGGCCAGAGCATCGACTTCGACCACCAGCCGTACTGGGTGCAGTTCGAGGACAAGTACAAGGTTGACGAGCAGATGTACTACGTCGAGGACGTGGCCCGCTTCGGTCCGTTCAGCGCGCGCCTGGGCGTGAAGCAGTTCTTCGTCGACCAGTCGCGCCGCCGCGTGATCGGTGCAAGCGAGCACGTGACCTCCGATTCCAAGTCCGATCCGCTGCTCTCCACCGGCTTCACCTGGGCACCCGGCGTGGAAGGCATGGAGCTGTTCGCCGGCTTCTCGCAGAACTTCGCCGCGATTCCGTCCGGCGTGCTTGGCGAGACCGACCCGCAGCGCTTCCGCAACGTCGAGCCGGAAACCGCCGACAACATCGAAGTGGGCATGCGCATCAGCCGCTGGCCGCTGACCGCCTCGGTCACGCTGTACAACATCAAGTTCGACAACCGCATCGTCTACCTGCCAGCGGGCTTCGTCAGCGGCATCGATTACCTGGGCGAAACCGACGGCGTCTACGAGAACTTCGGTGGCGTGGAAAGCAACGGCCTGGAAGCGGCGTTCGGCTATGGCTGGGACAATGGCTGGCGGATCAACGCGGCCTACACCTACAACCGCTCCAAGTACCTGGGCAGCGGCAATGCCGCCCGCGATACCCAGCTGGGCATCGTCGACGGCGCCAAGGTGATCGGCCAGCCGGAGAACACCCTGGTGCTGTCGGCCGACTGGCAGGGCGCCAACTGGAACTTCGGTCTCTCCGGCCGTTACCTGGGCACGCGCTACCTCGATGCCGCCAACGTCAACAAGCTGCCCTCGGCCACCGTGTTCAACGCCAACATCGGCTTCGACCTGCAGGGCCTGTCGCCACGCCTGAAGGGCATGGGTGCCAACCTGGTGGTGAGCAACCTCACCGACAAGCGGTATCTTGCAGGGGTGGACGGCCGCGACAATGCCTTCATCGGCGCTCCGCGCACCGTCGGCATCTCCTTCCGCGTGGACCTGTGAGTGAGCCCGTGACCGATATCGGCCGACGCCGGTTGTTGCAGGCCGGCGTTGCCGCCGGCCTTTCCCCGCTGCTGCCCAGCATCGCCCGGGCCGCAGCGATCGCGCCTGCGGCGCAGACCCGCAGCCTCGAAGACCTGCAGCACATCGTGGTGTTCATGCAGGAGAACCGTTCGTTCGACCACTACTTCGGCACGCTGCCGGGCGTGCGTGGCTTCGGTGATCGGTTCGTCGCCCCGGCCGCCGCGCTGGAAGCGGGTGGCCGCACCCGCAGCCTGTGGCTGCAGCCTGATGCCAGCGGCAAGCGTGCGATCGCGCCATTTCCGCTGGATACCGCCGCGCACTTCGGCTACATGCGCGTGGAAGGCACGCCGCATACCTGGCCCGATGCGCAGCGCGCCTGGGACCACGGGCGCATGGGGCAATGGCCGAAGGCCAAGCAGAACCACTCGATGGGCTACTTCCAGCGCAACGACCTGCCGTTCCAGTTCGCGCTGGCCGATGCCTTCACGATCTGCGATGCGTACCACTGCGCGATGCAGGCCGGCACCAACCCGAACCGGGTGTTCCTGTGGACCGGCCACAACGATGCACAGGCCCGCGCCGGTGGCCCGGTGATCGCCAACTCGCACGACAACTTCCCCGAGCACGGCGGGCATCCGGCGTCCTACCGCTGGACCAGCCATGTCGAGCGCCTGCAGAAGGCCGGCGTGTCCTGGCAGATCTACCAGGACATGGCCGACAACTTCACCGACAACCCGCTGGCCGGTTTCGATGCGTTCCGTCGGGCCTACAGCGCTGCACCCGGGCATGATCCGCAGCTGCGCGCACGCGGTGTCAGCACCCGTGGCCTGCCGCAGCTGCGCCAGGATGTGCTGGACGGGCGCCTGCCGCAGGTCAGTTTCATCATTGCCGACGCTGCCGGCAGCGAACATCCTGGCCCGTCCAGCCCGGCACAGGGCGCGGCCTATACGGCACGCGTGCTGGACGCGCTGACCGCCAATCCGGAAGTGTGGAGCCGCACCGCCCTGCTGCTGATGTTCGACGAAAACGACGGCTTCTTCGACCACATGCCGCCACCGGCACCGCCTTCACCGCTGGGCACCGGCTGGGCCGGTGCGTCTTCGGTCAGTACCGAGGGCGAGTACCACCGCCATCCGGCACCGGGCGACGAGAAGTACGACCTCGCCGAACTGCGTGGCCGCCCATATGGGCTGGGTCCGCGCGTGCCGCTGTATGTGATCTCGCCGTGGAGCCGCGGTGGCTGGGTCGATTCGCAGGTGTACGACCACACCTCGGTCATACGCCTGATCGAACGTCGCTTCGGCGTGGCCGCACCGGACATCTCGCCGTGGCGCCGTGCGGTCTGCGGTGACCTGAGCAACGCGTTCGACTTCGCCCAGCGCGATACCCGCCCGTTCGTACGCGGCCTGCCGGACGTGAGCGCGGTGGCCGCGCGTGCCGCCGCCCTGCCGGGACGCACCGTGCCCGCGTTGCCCGAGGGACTGAAGCCGGCGAAACAGGAAAGCGGTGTACGCCCGGCGCGTGCCCTGCCCTACCGGCCGCAGGCATCGATTGCCGCTGTCGACGCCTCGGGTGTGGATCTGGCGCTGTCCTGCGAAGGCGCAGCAGCAGTGCTGCATGTTTACGACCGGCTGCGGCTGGATGCGGTGCCACGCCGCTACACGCTGCTGCCGGGCATGCCGCTGCGCGAGCGCTGGCCGCTGGACGCCCAGGGTCGCTATGACCTGTGGCTGCTGGGCCCGAACGGCTTCCACCGCCACTTCCAGGGAGCGGCCACGGGTCCTGCCGTGCAGGCTTCAACCGATCGTGCGGATGGCCAACTGCGGCTCCGCCTGCGCAATCTGGGTGACAGCGCGCAGCAGGTGCGTGTGCAGCCGGGCGCCTATGCCGGGCATATGCCCGAGCAGACGCTGGTGCTGCCCGCACATGCAGAGACCGCGTTGGCGTGGGACGCAACGCCCACCGCAGGCTGGTACGACCTGCTCGTCGGTGCGGGCGACAGTGCCCTGCGCCTGGCCGGCCGCGCCGAGGATGGGCGCCCCGGCACCAGTGATCCGGCGATGGGCAGCGAGCCATTGCGCTTCGATCACGATTGAAGGATCTCTGTAGAGCCGAGCCCATGCTCGGCTGCTCTTCGATAGCTGACCGGAAAAGCAGCCGAGCATGGGCTCGGCTCTACAGGGTAGACCGGTAGATTCAGGCTTCCTGCAGCCCCGGCCGGCCATGCTCCACCGCATAGCGCTTCCAGCTCTGCACCGCGCCATTCGGCTGCATCACGGTATCCAGCGTCTTCATGTCGCCGATCCACGCATCGCGGGTGACATCGCACAGCACGTAGCCACGCTTGTCGGTGGTCGCTTTCAGATAGGGGCTGTGCGCAATCTGGTTGCTGGCATACGCGTCCACACCCTGGCCATCGGCGCCGGAAGTGATCGACGTGGCGAGGAACTCGCTGGAGATCACGCCCGAGTCACGGTGGTCCTGCACCAGATCGCTGGCATAGTGGCGATGCGCGTCGCCGCAGGCGGTCACCACGTTGCCGAAGCCCACCTTCTGGATGTGGTCAAGCAGGCGCCGGCGGCTGTCCAGATAGCCTGACCACTGGTCGTCGGACGACTGCACCACGCCGTCCTTCTCGCGCATGTAGTTGCCCAGCGCCACCTGGTGGGCAATCGTGTGCCAGCGTGGTGCAGCATCGGCCAGGCCGTCGAACAGCCAGCGCTCCTGCTTCGCCCCCACAATGCTGCGCTCTGGCGATTCCACCTCCTCACGCAACGCCATGTTCACCTGCTTGCTGCGGTACTGGCGGGTGTCGAGCAGGTGCAGGTCCATCAGCGTGCCGTAGCGTGCGCGTCGGTACATCTGCATGTGGCCATCGCGCGGGAATGCCGAGCGGCGCAGTGGCATGTTCTCGTAGTAGGCCTGGAACGCCTGTGCGCGACGCAGCAGGAACACTTCGCTGGGCGTGTCATCCTGGTCTTCGGCACCGGCCCAGTTGTTGTCCACTTCATGGTCGTCAAAAGTGACGAACCACGGTGCCGCCGCATGCGCGGCCTGCAGGTCGGGATCGCTCTTGTACTGGGCGTAGCGGCGACGGTAATCATCCAGCGTATAGATCTGCGGGCCGACGTGGTTGCGCAGGTTGGTGAACGGCTGGCCGTTCATCTTCCGCAGGCCAGGCTGGCTTTCGCCTTCGTAGATGTAATCACCGTAGTGGAAGACGAAATCCAGCGGTTCCTCGGCGATGCGCCGCCACGCGGTGTAGTGGCCTTCTTCGTAGTGCTGGCAACCGGCCACCGCGAAGCGCACGCGATCCACTGCGGCCGTGGCTGCGGGCAGCGTGCGGGTACAACCGACCGCACTGGCGTGGCCGCCTACGGTGAAGCGGTACCAGTAGGGCCGTCCGGGCGCCAATCCGTCCAGCTCCACGTGCACGGCGTGGCCGAGTTCGGGATGCGCCATTGCCGAACCCTGGCGCACCACCTTGCGCATGCCATCGTCTGCTGCCAGTTGCCACTCGACCGCCATCGGCCGGGTCGGCATGCCACCGCCGAACACCAGCGGTTCGGTCGCCAGGCGCGTCCACAGCACCATGCCATCGGCCGAGGGATCACCCGAGGCCACGCCCAGGGTGAAGGGTGTGCTGGCAAAGCGCGGCTTGGCCAGCAGGTTGCGCGGGTTCAGCGCGGTGGCATCGGCCTGCGCGGCCAGCGCGTGTGCCGTGCCCATCCAGGCACCGGCAGCGGACAGGCCGGCCAGGGCCAGGAATCGCCTGCGATTGATCGTCTCCACGGCTGTGCCCTCAGTTGTAGATGATGTGGAAGTAGAAGAAGCGGCCGTAGTCGTCGATCTCGGTACGGAAGCGCCCGTTCGGGCCGGTGCTGTAGGTCGGCTGGGTGTTGAACAGGTTCTTGGCTTCGTACTTCAGCGTCACGTGCTTGCTGACCTTGTGGCTGAAGGCCATGTTGAAGGTCATGTACGGGTCGTAGTAGGAATCCAGCCACTGGGTGTCGCCGAAGTCGACCAGCATCCGGCTGCGGTAGGTGCCGGACAAACGCAGCTGCGCGCTCTTCCACGGCATGCGCCAGATCACCGAGCCATTGAGCGACCAGTCCGGCTGGTACAGCAGGCGGTCCAGGCGGCGCTCGGTGCCATCGCTGATGCGGTAGTTGGTCTGACCTTCCAGCCGCGTGGCGTTGAAGTACATGTCGAAGCGCTGGCGGCCCCACTGCAGGTTGCGGTTGGCCACCGCGAACTCGACGCCGCGCAGCGTGGACTCATCGGTGTTCATCGGCTGGGTCACCCGGTAGCTCGTGTCACCCACGTTCTCGAAGGTGGTCAGGGTGTAGATGTCGTCCTTGATCACCTTGTCGAACAGCGCCACCGAGACCAGGCCGTTGTTTCCGTTGAAGTACAGGTCCCACGCCAGGTCGATGTTGGTGGAACGTCGCGGCTGCAGATCGGCATTGCCCTGCTTGATGCTGCAGAAGCCCCTGCCCTCCTCGTCATCGCCACAACTGGTACTGGTGGCCTGGGCGATGTTGCTCGGCGTCGGCCGGCCCAGCGTGCGGCTGGCGGAGAAGCGCAGGCGCTGGTCCTCGCTCAGCTTGAACGTCGCATTCAATGAAGGCAGCAGGTTGTTGTAGCCACCGCTCGTATTGCGGAAGGCGGAGGTATAGGTAGTGCCGCCATCATCGCTGAACGGGCTGTAGGCATCGAAGCGGGTGTGGTCGTAGCGCAGGCCGCCGATCAGCAGCAGCCGGTCCCAGGCGTAGTGCGCGGATACATAGGCATTGGTGATGTCCTCCACATACGTGTAGTCGCTGGTGAAGTTGGCATTCGGATACGCCGCATTGTTGTTGCCCAGTTTCGGCAGCAGTTCCTCGTTCCACTTGCGGTTGTCGATCAGCGGGAAGCCCGGCACGCTGCCCAGCAGCGTCGAACCCGGATACAGGTAATCGTTGAGCGTGGCATTGCTCTTGAAGTAGTCGAAGTCGATGTCCTGCCAGATCTTCAGATGGCGGTACTCGGCGCCGGCGGCCAGGCCGAAGCCACGCGCATCGGCGTCGATGTTGTAGCTGAAATCGGCGCGCAGGTTGTCGATGCTCTCCTTGGCATCGCGCGGGGAGACATAGGCCTGCGCCGGATTGAGCTTGAACGCGGAGCTGGTCAGCAGGCTGGAATCGGAAACCGCCACCGCGTTGGGGAACCCATGGCTGTCGTTCTCGTAGTCGACGAACAGATTGCTTGGGTAGGCGCGCACACCCCAGTAGACCTGGTTGTTGTGGAAGGTCTCTTCGGTATGGCCGCCACGCAGGGTCAGCCGCGAACGGTCGCCCATGTCCCAGTTGAAACTGGCGATGGCACCACGGTTGCTGCGGTCCCAGCGGTCGTGACGGTTCTTGATGTAGATGCTGTTGATCTGGGTGGTGCCGCTGTCCCCGGTCTGGTTACGGATCGGAAACTTGGCATTGCCGTACAGATCGGTCTTGTTCATCGTCGAGTTCTCGTAGAACCGGTACGAGTACAGCAGCAGCGATGCGTAGAACGGATCATCCGAGGGCTTCCACTCGAGCTTGGCAGAGCCGCCGAAGTTGGTGATGAAGTTGGTATAGGTGCCGGTGCTGAAGTTGCCAGGCGCACGCAGCCCGTTCCAGCCCTTGGCCTCGTCCGGACCCGTGGTACCGTCAGTGAGGTATTTGCCAGCATCGTTGTAGTAGTAGTTCGACTCCACCCAGCGCTTGACGCTGTTGCGCGAGCGCTGTTCATAGCGCGCCACCGCAACGATGCCGAATTCCTGGTCGGCGCCGAACTGGTTGGAGAACACCATCTTGGCGCTCTTGCCGAAGTGGCCCAGAGTCTCGTGGTTGCCGCCTGCGCTGCGCTCGACGTTGGTCTCGGCGGTGGAATGGATGCCCGCCACATCGGCAAACACGTACTTGCCGGACCGGTCGAAAGCACTGCGGCTGATGATGTCGATCACGCCGCCGATCGCATCCGGTGCCTGCTCCGCACTGAAGCTCTTGTAGATGTCGGTACGGGTGCCGATGTCGCTGGGAATCAGCTGCAGGTTGTTCATGCGCTCGCCGGAGCCACTGCCTCCCACGCTGGCAATCGCGATGCCATCGATGGTGGTGTAGTTGAGGTTGGCCTGTACGCCGCGCACGGTCACGTAACGTGGCTCGCCGGCATCCTCCACCGCACTCAGGCCTGGAGCGGCCATCAGGCTCTCGGCCAGGGTCTCGTCGCCATAGCTGTCCATCTCGTCGTAGACCACCGAATCCTTGATCACTGGCGACGACTTCTTCTGGTCGATCACCTCGTGCGCGGCAATCACCTTGACGGTGTCCAGGGTTGGCGCCACCACCGCCTCTGCCTCGCGCGGCTTCGGCGCGGCCGGCTTCGGCGCGTTGCTTACGGGCGCCGGATCGATGGCGATGACGTTGCCATCCACCACGGTGTAGCCCAGGCCGGTCCCGGCCAGCAGTGCGTCCAGCGCCTGCTTGACGGTAGCACCGCGCGGCACCGCACCGGCCATGCGCGCATCACCGCCGGCCGAGTACAGGAACTGCACTCCGGAACTGCGCGACAACTGCTCCAGTGCACGTGCCAACGGCTGCGCCGCGATCGGCGCCGAAACGCGGGCCTCAAGGCCATCGGCAGTGGCCGCGACCGCCAGCGGCACGCTGCAGGGAGACAGGGCGAGGATGATCGACAGGTAGAGCGTGTTGCGCATCACGGGTCCTTGGAAGAGAGAAGGCAGCAGGCGCCGCTGCGTGGCTCGGCAGTGGCTTCTCCCAAGTAAGAGCCCGCATCCACCGAAGTGGAGAACGCGGATTCGATGAATTTTTTCTGACAGTCCACGGCCACGTCGGCCTCAGCGACTGCCGACCCGCACGGTGTCGCCTTCGCGCCTCACCAGGAAACGCGGGTCGCGTTCGAGGAAGGCCTGCAGCGCACCGATGCGATGCGCATCGAGACTGCCCGACAACCGTGCCGATGCAGCGCCTTCGTCCAGCACGCGGACCTGTACCTGGTTGTGCCGGTTGAAGGCAGCGGCCACCTCGTCCAGCCGTTCATCCAGGAAGGACACTTTGCGCTGCTGCCAATCCAGCAGCATCGACAACGGTACGTCCAGCGACTCCACCGCATGGCTGCGCGCATCGACCTGCACCACCCGGCCTTCGCCCAGTTGCGCAAGACGCCGGGCGTCCGCACCCTGGCTCCAGATCTCCACCGCGCCGGAAACCACGCCGATGCGCGTGCTCTGCAACCGTCGGGACACATCGAACACCGTACCGATGTCTCGGATCTCCAGGCCGTTCACCTCCACCTCGAACGGACGGCGGTCACGGGCGATATCGAACGTGGCCTCGCCCTGCAGCAGCTCCACCTTGCGGCTGAACCAGCCCATGCGTACCCGCAGGAGGCTGTCCGCGTTGAGCCGCACCTGGGTCTGGTCGGGCAGCACCAGGTCACGCAATTCACCATGGTCGGCGCTGTACAGCTGCGCGGTGGGCATCAGCTGCGGAACCAGGCCCACGCCGAGCAGGGCGATACAGGCTGCGGCAGCCGCCACCCACCAGCGCGCACGACCGCGACGCGGCACAGCGCGCGGCGGCGCGTGCACGCTACCGAACAGCGGCACCACCTTGGCAGCGACCTGACGCGGTGGCACCGGCGCCTCTTCAGGCAACGGCGATTGCAGCGCCTCACCGACCTGCCGGTGCAGCGCGAGGGCGTGCATATAGGCGCGCACGTGCTCCGGCGAGCGCTTCATCCAGTCCAGGAACGCAACCCGCTCGGCCTCACCCAGTGTTCCGTCGCGATTGCGCAGGAACCAGTCCATGGCCTCGCAGGCGAGCGTGTCGTCGGCCACGGGCGAAGAGTTCCGGTTCATGTGTGCTCCCTGGCGCCCAGCGCCTTCCTGCAGGCCTCCAGCCCCTTGCCGATGTGCTTGCGCACCATGTGCACCGACACCTGCAGCTGCTGGCTGATTGCCGGGCAATCCAGCCCATCGCGGTAATGCAGCTCCATCACCCGCCGCGTGGTTGCAGGCAGTCGTGCGATGGTGGTGCGGATATCGTTCCAGCGCTGCGCACGCTCGAATTCGCCTTCGATGTCTTCTTCGCTTTTCAGCACTTCGGCCAGCAGATCGACATCTTCCAGCGGCGGCAGCGACGACCGCGCGCGCGCATGCTCGCGCGCCAGGTTGGCCGCCACGGTGAACAGGTAGGCTTCCGGGTTCTCGACCGCATCGGCATCTTCGCCGGTGCTGCGCAGCAGGCGCAGGTAGACCTCCTGCGCCAGGTCTTCGGCATCCTCGCTGGCCGAACCGCGACGCAGGAAGAAGCCACGCAGCAGCCGGCGCCGCAGCGCGTAGCTCTTCTCCCAGATCCTCACGCTGTTCACGGCCGGCCAACCACCCCGAGGCTGGAAAGCCCCGCAGGGTGACCGCCATCGATGACAGTGGCGTTTCAACGACCGGCAGGCAGCCGCTAGAATGCCGCCCCTGCAATGTCCCGGCAGCCGGCACAAGGAGTGCCCAGCAATGAACGCACGCACCGCCATCAACACCCTCAGCAGCCTGCTGTTCCTGCTGCTGGTCGCCCACACCACCGCCTACCAGCAGCAGATGTGGCCGCCCAGCCGGGTCATCCATGTGCATCCGGTGATCGTCGCTCTCGCCTATGCACTGGGCTTGCTCACGCTGCTGCTGTGGATCGGTGGCCGTCGTGCACCGGAACCCGCCCAACGCCTGGCGCGCTGGCTGCCCATTGTCGCCTGGTGCCTGCTGGGCGTCGGCGTGGCGATCATCCCGGTGTTCCTGCCTGGGCTGTCCCCGGCCTGATCAGCGGCCGCACCCAGCGCATGCGCGCATGATACGGCGCGCGGTGCCAACCCTTGCTTGCCAGAGACCCAAGCCGGGCCCGCCTATCGAAGCCAGGGGGCCCGGCCTACGCTTGTCTTCTCGGTGGCCGCCACGGTCGCCCTTCGCGTCACGGCCCCGCCGTTGCGACCCCGCTCCAGTGCTGTGCGCCCTGCCGGTGTTGTCGCCCAGGCAGAAGTCCGACCGGCGCCCTCTGGAGACCGTCATGAACCAAGCCCTGATCCCCTTCGATACCGACCCGCTGGAAACGCGGGAGTGGCGTGAATCGCTGGAGGCGGTGATGCAGGCCGGCGGCCGGCAGCGCGCGCACTACCTGATCGACCAGCTGAGCGATCTGGACGCGCAGCAGCACGGCGACCTGCATACCCGTGCCTGGACCGCCTACGTCAACACCATCCCGCCCGAGCGCCAGCCGGCCTACCCGGGTGACCTGGCCATCGAGCGCCGCCTGAACGCGATGATCCGCTGGAACGCGATGGTGATGGTGCTGCGTGCCGGCAAGCATTCCAATGTCGGCGGCCACATCGCCACCTACCAGTCCGCGGCAGTGCTGTACGACGTCGGCTTCGATCACTTCTTCCGTGGCCGCACCGACACCTTCGACGGCGACATGATCTACATCCAGGGCCACTCCGCGCCGGGCATCTACGGCCGCGCGTACGTGGAGGGCCGCATCGATCCGGCACGGATGGACAACTTCCGCCGCGAAGCCGGCCGCGAAGGCCTGTCCTCGTATCCACACCCACGCCTGATGCCGGAGTTCTGGCAGTTCCCCACCGTATCGATGGGGCTGGGCCCGCTGACCGCCGCCTACCAGGCGCGCTACATGCGCTACCTGGAATACCGCGGCCTGAAAGAACACCAGGGCCGCAAGGTCTGGGCCTTCCTCGGCGACGGCGAAATGGACCAGCCCGAATCGCTGGCGGCAATTTCCCTGGCTGGCCGCGAGCGGCTGGACAACCTCGTGTTCGTGGTCAACTGCAACCTGCAGCGCCTGGACGGTCCGGTACGCGGCAACGCCAAGGTCATCCAGGAACTGGAAGGCACCTTCCGCGCGGCCGGCTGGAACGTGATCAAGCTGATCTGGGGCAGCGGCTGGGACGACCTGCTGGCCCGCGACCACAGCGGCCTGCTGCGCCAGCGCATGATGGAATGCGTGGATGGCGACTACCAGACCTTCAAGTCGCAGAGCGGCGCCTATGTGCGCGAACACTTCTTCGGCCGTTACCCCGAGCTGCTGGAGCGGGTCGCGCACATGAGCGACGACGAGATCTGGGCGCTGGCACGTGGTGGCCACGATCCGCAGAAGGTGTACGCCGCCTACCAGCAGGCGGTGAACACCCGCGGCCGGCCGACGGTGATCCTGGCCAAGACGGTCAAGGGATTCGGCATGGGCGAAGCCGGCGAAGGCCAGAACATCAACCACCAGCTGAAGAAGATGAGCGCCGATGCGGTGCGCGCCTTCCGCGACCGCTTCAACCTGCCGGTCAGCGACGAGCAGCTGGAGGAGATGCCCTATCTGCGTCCGGAGCCGGGCAGCGCCGAGGCCGCCTACTTCGCCGAGCGCCGCCGCATCCAGGGCGGCCAGCTGCCGGCGCGGCTGGCGAAGGTCGATCCGCTGCCGTTGCCGCCGTTGTCGATCTTCAACACCCAGCTGCAGGGCAGCGGCGATCGTGGCCAGTCCACCACGATGGGCTTCGTGCGCATCCTCACCAGCCTGCTGAAGGACCCGGACCTGGGCAAGCTGGTGATTCCGATCGTGCCTGATGAATCGCGCACCTTCGGCATGGAAGGCCTGTTCCGCCAGATCGGCATCCACTCCTACCTGGGCCAGCTGTATACCCCGCAGGATGCCGGCCAGCTGAGCTATTACAAGGAAGCCAAGGACGGCCAGATCCTGCAGGAAGGCATCAATGAATCCGGAGCGATCTGTTCGTGGATCGCCGCCGGCACCGCCTACAGCAACCACGGCCTGGCCACGATTCCGTTCTACATCTTCTATTCGATGTTCGGCCTGCAGCGTGTCGGTGACCTGGCCTGGGCCGCTGCCGATGCACGTACCCGCGGCTTCCTGCTCGGTGCCACGTCGGGCCGCACCACGCTGATGGGCGAAGGCCTGCAGCACGATGACGGCCACAGCCACGTGCTGTCGTCGGTGATTCCGAGCTGCGTGTCCTACGACCCGACCTACAACTACGAGCTGGCGGTGATCATCCATGACGGCCTGCGCCGCATGTATGTCGACCACGAAGACATCTACTACTACATCACCGTGCTCAACGAAAACTACCCGCAGCCGGCGCTGCCGGAGGGCGTGGAAGCGGGCATCCTGAAGGGCCTGTATCTGCTGCATCCGGCAGCCGCCGATACCGCCTCGCAGCCACGCGTGCAGCTGATGGGCAGCGGCTCGATCCTGCGCGAAGTGGAAGCCGCGGCAGAACTGCTGCAGCAGGACTTCGGCGTCGCCAGCGATGTGTGGAGCGCCACCAGCCTGACCGAACTGCGTCGCGATGGCCTGGCTGCCGAACGCTGGAACCTGCTGCACCCGGCCGAGGAACCGCGCGTACCCTACGTGCAGCAGTGCCTGCAGGGCCATGAGGGCCCGGTGGTGGTGGCCACCGACTACATGAAGATCGTCGGCGACCAGATCCGTCCCTTCATCAACGACCGTCGCTTCACCGCACTCGGCACCGATGGCTTCGGCCGTTCCGACACGCGTGAGTCGCTGCGCACGTTCTTCGAAGTGGATCGCCACTTCATCGTGCTGGCAGCCCTGAAGTCGCTGGCCGACGAAGGCCGCATCGAGCGCTCGCGGATGCAGGAGGCCATCGACAAGTACGGCATCGACACCGGCAAGCGCGACCCGGCTACGGTATAAGGCTGCTGCATTCACCACGCCCGCTGTGCGGGCGTGGTGCAGGCGGCGCCGCTACGGTATCCGCTTGAACAGATTGGTCTGCAGGATCGGCGTACCGTCGTGACCGTAGAACGCCTTGGTCTCGGTCATCGTCGTACGGTCGGCCGCCACGGTATAGATGCGGGTGGAGGCCGGCGTGCCGTGGTCCACCAGCTGCATCACCAGGGTGTTCGGCGCCGGCAGTTTCAGGTTGGCCTTGTCCGCACCGTAAGTACCGGACAAGGGCCCCGGCGTGCCGTCCAGCGCCAGCGTGCCGTCGGACTTCATGGTCTTGCCGTCGTGCAGGACGATGTCCACATGTGAACTCCAACGCCCCGCACCGGCGTCCTTGAACTCGAGCACCACATGCTTCGGGCGCTGCGCTTCGGGAAGTGCAGACGTGGCGATATCCAGCGACCAGCGCCCCAACAGCGGTGAGGGCGAAGCTTCCACTGCCAGCGCCGGAACGGCGGAGAGCGAAAGCGCAGACAACAACACAGCGGACAACAGTTTCATACGTTGCTCCGTTCCAGTGAAGAAAGCGCTGCGTGACGCGTGGTGGGGGCAGCAGGGCAAATGCTGCACGCCCGCGGCAGGGGGTGCAAGCCACGCGCTGAATGCCCGGCCACCCGCCATGTCAGGACCATGTCACACAGGGGTAGTAGAACGATCCAGCATCTCCGGCTCTTCTCCCCCAGTACACGGCGTTGAACGCGCAGCCCTCGCCACGGCACCTCTATGCCGCCGGCCACTTTGCCCGCACCCTGGCCTGGTCATTCGTGGATCTGGTGCTGGGCTACTACCTGCACGCCCGGCTGGGGCTGTCGGCGGCCCACACCGGCCAGCTGCTGGCCATTTCACTGGCCTACAGCAGCCTGCTCGATCTGCTGCTGGCCGCCGTGTTCACCCGCCTGCGCAACCAGCAGCGCCTCGCCCTGCGCCTGCAGCTCATCGGCGGGCTCGGCACGGCGGCCAGCGCCTGCCTGCTGTTCAGCCCGGGCAACGCAACCGAGCCCGCCTTCCTGCCATTGCTGGTCGCATCGTTGCTGTTCCGTACCTGCTATGCAGTCTACGACGTGGCCCAGAACGCGTTGACGTCGTTGCTGCCCCGTGACGAGGTCGAGGCCATGCGCTATGTCTCCACCCGCGCCGTGGTAGTGCCGATCTCCAAGCTGTGCATTGCCTCGGCGCTGTTCGTCGTGGTCGGTACGCCTGCGTCCCAGGGCAGTGGCAACGCGTTGCTGATCTGCATGGTCATCGGCGTGCTGATCGCGGCCGCTGCGCTTCCTTTGGCCTGCGTCGCAACGCCCCCACGGCCCAGCGCAACCAGGACGCCCGCTGCTGTTGCCCTGCCCCTGCCAGCGCTGCTGCCGGTTCTGCTGGCCGCGGCGGCGGAGACGACGCTGGTCGGCCTGGCAGGGCGTCTGTTCCCCTTCGCCGAACATGGGGCAGCGCTGACCTTCGCGATGGTGGCGGGCATGGTGGTTGCCCCCTGGCTCTGCCTGCGCCTGCGTACAACGCTGCACAGCGAGACCGGGATGCTCGCGTTGATGTCGGTGCTGGCCGTCGGAGCCGTCGGCGTGTACCTGGCCCTCCCCTCCACGCCCATAGCGATTGCATGTGCCGCGACCCACGGGACGGCGGTGGCCAGCGTCGGCCTGGTACTGTGGCGACGCACCGCGCTGATCGCCCGTCGCCACGCCATCCATGGCGGACGCGACGATGACCTCAGCTGCTTTGCACTGCTCACCGGAACCATGAAGCTATCCATCGCGGCCTCTTCGTTGCTGCTGGGCGAAGTGCTGCCCGGTATACAGGCGGGCGATCTGGACACCTCGGTCGCCCTGGTCTCGCTGGTCGCCATCGGCAGCCTGCTTTCGCTGGCCGCATTGGCCTGGCCCATCCCTCCAGCACGCAGCGATGGCCTGCGCCCGTGAGCCTGGCCCCGACATCGCGGCTGCGCCGCAAGCCGCTGATCGCGCTGGAGGCCGACCATAAGCGCATCATCTGGCTGTTGCGCACGATGGGCGCGGTTCCCCGCATCACCATCGCCCACCAGCTGGGCATGCACAACGGCGCGTTGACCCGCCTGGCGCGTGAACTGCTGATGCTGGAAGTGATCGAGGAACAGGGACAACTGTCCGATGGCCAGCGCGGCCGTCCCTCGGTGCCACTGGCGCTGTCCGGTCGGGGCGGCTATGCCGCCGGTGCCACGGTGCATCCCGGTTGGCTGGAGATCGCACTGGTGGATTTCGCCGGCCAGGTCATCGCCCGCGATGCCACCGCATTCGACAGCGCAGATCCCCTCGATTTCGTCCATTGCGTGGACCAGCGCCTGCGCAGCCTCACCAGCAGCACCGGACTGATGCGCGCGCGCTTTCTGGGCCTCGGCGTGGCCGTTCCGGGGCCCGTGGTCGAAACGTCCGGCACGCCGGCACGCGGTGGACTGGCTGCATGGCTGGCGCGATATCGACAACGACCAGTTCTTCGAAGACTACTTCGGCTTCCCGGTGTGGGTGGAGAACGATGCAACCCTGGCGGCGTTGGCGGAGTACTACGACAGCGGGCTGATCCGCGACTGCGCTTCGGCGCTGCTGCTGTATGTCGGCCACGGCGTGGGTGGCGGCGTGATCCACCGGCGTGATGTGATGCGCGGTGAGTTCGGCAATGCAGGCGACATCGGCCGCCTGTTCCGCATGGACGCACCGCGCCCCTCGGGCATCGACCTGCTGGCCACGTTGCGCGACGCCGGCGCGGGGATTCCTACGTTGTTCGAGCTGGAGGCCTGCCTGGAAAGCCATGCTGGCATCATCAGTGCCTGGGCCGAACGCGCGGGAAACCAGCTGGGCGCAGCGGCCAATACCGGCGTGGCGTGGCTCGATCCGGGCGCCGTGATCCTGTCCGGTTCGCTGCCCCGCCAGGTACTGGAGGCGTTGGGGCAACACCTGCAGCAGCCGGCACGCTGGAGCAGCGCGCTGGACAGCCTGCGCCTGCCGCAGGTGCATGTGTCACGGCTGGGAGGATCCGCGGTATCGGTGGGCGCGGCGCTGCTGCCGATCCACCAGCTGGGCGCCGATGCCATCGTTTAACTGTTTATTTCCGCCGAAGTAAACAATTCCGTCATCGCCCGGACCTACCGTGCAGCGGTCCCCCTTCCCTGCATGGCCGCCCTCCGATGAACATCAGCCCCCTGGTCCTGGGAATCTCCCTGGCCTTGATATCCCTGCACGGCAACGCTTCTGCGCAGGACGCCCCGGTCCAGAACCAGGGCAGCGTCGACGCCGCAACGCTGGATGCGGTGGTCGTCACCGGTGCGGCGCGCACCCAGCGTCGTTTCGATGCGTCCTTCGCAGTCAATTCGCTCAGCCGCGAAGACGTGCAGAAACTCGCACCGAAAAGCTATGCCGACCTGCTCGGGTCCGTGCCCGGCATCCATGTCGAAGCCACCGGAGGCGAGGTGCAGAACATCACCCGGCTGCGCGGCATTCCCACCGATCGTGGCTTCATCGCCTTCCAGCAGGACGGCCTGCCGCTCTACCAGGAGCTGGATGGCCACTTCTTCAATTCCGGCGACGGCATGAACCGGTTCGACGTGATGAACCAGCGGGTGGAGATCGTGCGTGGTGGTCCGGCGCCGATCTATGCGAGCAGTGGCGGCGCCATCGTCAACAACATCCTGGCCGAGGGCTCGGAACAGACCCACGGCAAGGCCCAGCTGACCGTCGGTGACACCGGGCTGTACCGTGGCGAGATGTACCAGTCCGGCGCCCTCGGCAAGGACACCTTCTATGCGGTCGGTGGATTCCTGCGCCAGCACGATGGCTACCGCGACAACGGCTTCCCGAACGACAAGGGCGGGCAGATCAGGGGCAACATCAAGCACTACTTCGATGACACCAGCTGGTTCAAGGTCAGCGGTACCTTCGTCGATGACCACAATACGTTCTACCTGCCGATCCCGGTCGCCGATCCGCGCAATCCCAGCGTCCCGCTGGACCCGTACATCGACTACTTCGACGGTACGCTGAACTCGCCGTCGCTGCGCAGTGTCAACCTGAAATACCTCGATGGCGGCGGCGTCCTGCAGGGCATGAACCGCGACCTGGCCGATGGCCGGCACATGCGCTTCGGCAACATCGGCTTCCAGTACGAGAATACCGCCAGCGATTGGACGATCTCGCTGAAAACCGGTTACACCAAGGGCCGCAACACCTTCGACGCACTGTACTCGACCACCAACCCGGTCGACGCACGCACTTTCGCCAACGGCTATCTGGGCGCGGCCCGTAGCGCCTTCGGCGCCGGCGTCGCGCGGATGGGCTACGCTCTGGCCGGCAGCAACGGGGCGAGCGCCTACGCCCCCTATGCCGACTCCGGCCTGGTGATCTCGGCCCAGTACCGGGCCGCAGATTCGGACTTCTACTCCGGCCAGGCCGACTTCAGTGCGACGCGGTTGTTTGAAACGGCCTGGGGCAGCCACGATCTGAACATCGGCGCATATACGGCCTTCTTCGGCACCACGGCCTTCAGTCTGTACCAGGACATGCTGATGGAGATGCGCGGCAAGCCACGCCTGCTGGATCTGGTGGCCTACGGCAACGATGGCGCCCCCTTGGGATACGTCACCGACAAGGGCGCGCTGCGTTACACCACTACCCTCAATCGCGGCAAAGTGGATGCCCGCATGTTCGCGGTGTATGCCAATGACACGTGGGCACTGACGGACCGCTTCAAGCTCGACGCAGGCATCCGCCATGAACGCTACCGCTATGAAGGCTATGCAGAGCAGACCGCCCAGGTCGACCTCGGCGACCGCACCACACTGGCCGACAACACCACGCGCCGGTTCACCGGCGTCGTCCAGAACCATCGCCTGGATCCGTCCGCGACCAACTGGACCGTCGGTGCGAACTTCGATTTCACCTCTTCGGTGGGTGCTTACGCCCGCGTCTCGCACATGGAGATCGTTCCCAACTCGTCGGTGGCACGCTCGATCGATCCCACCATCGTGCAGACGCAGCTGGACCAGTACGAGCTGGGCCTGAAGGCCGGATTCGGCCGGTCCTACCTGTACCTGACTGCGTTCTACACGAAGTTCGACCCGCTCAACGCCTCGTTCGTGGCGTTCAACCCGACGACCGGCCGCAATGACCAGTCGGTGCCGTTCATCGGTACCGCCGTCTCCAAGGGCATCGAACTGGATGGGCTGTTCCGGCCGCTCGACTGGTTCAGCATTGCCGGTTCGATCACGGTCAGCGATCCGCAGTACGACAGCCTGCAGAACGATTCCGGCGCCGATCCGGCCGCCGTCAACGGCAAGCAGATCGTTCGCGAGCCCAAGCTCTACGGCAACCTCCGCCCGACCTTCAGCTTCCAGCACGGCCAGGACCAGTTCGAGACCTGGCTGCGCTATGACGTGGTCGGCAAATCCTATGTTGATCTGTTCAACCAGACGGCGCTGCCTGCCTACCAGACCCTGGGGCTGGGCGTTTCATGGAAACGCGGCAACTGGGGCGCACAGCTGGTGGGCGACAACCTGACCAATGAAAAGGGACTCACCGAGGGCAACACCCGCACCGATGCCCTGGCCGGACAGGGTTCGGCCGAGGCAATCTATGGACGGCCGCTGTTCGGCCGCAACGTCCGCCTGATGGTGAGCAGGAGCTGGTGATGCATCGACGATTTGCCTTGTCCCTTGCCCTGCTTGCCGCGGCGGCGCTGCCGCTTGCGGCGGCGGCCGACGACCGCGACAGCGCCGCGCTGGCCGCACGACTGTTCCCCACCCTCATGCAGTTGAAGCCCGATACACTGCCCGGTGATGCGCGCGCCCTCCTGGCCGAACGCATGCAGCAGCTGGCCGACTGCCGGACCGCCACCTGCACGCTCGCGTCCGCACGCTGGACGCCCACGCAGGCCGGCCTGTTGATCGCCGCGGCTCCCGCGCACGCCCAAGCCATCGAACGGGAACTGGCAGGCCTCAACAACATTCTCTCCGTCTACGGCCAGGGCCAGCCACCCCGCTACGACGCCATCGACGGCCCGGTCGGCGCGGCGGGCAGCACGCGACTGGCCGGCGACGTCGCCATTGCCGTGCAAATGAGCGAGGTGGACGCCAGCGCGGCCTACACCGCCTTCGATCGCAGCATCGCGGTGGCGGTAGGCCTGCTCGATGCCAATGACCGCCTCGATGCGATCCGCTTCGAGCCGATCAGCGCGGGAATGAACGCCGCGCCGTTTGCGCGTGCGCGGCAGCTCGATTGGAATGCGCATCCGTACACCGCGATCATCGTGCTGGGCCAGGGACCGGACGAATTGACCACCCCGCTCAGCGCCGGCAGCAAGCTGCGCCTGAAGGCGGCCGCGCAGCGCTACGCGGCAGGTGATGCACCCTTCCTCATCGTCTCGGGTGGTGCGGTACATCCACGCGGCACCCGCAGCGTCGAAGCGGTACAGATGCGCGAAGCGCTGATGGCACGCTTCGGCATTCCCGCAGATGCAATCATCATCGAGCCGTATGCCCGCCACACCACCACCAATCTGCGCAATGCGGCCCGGTTGCTGGCGGCCCTGCAGGCACCGCCGCGGCAACCGGCATTGGTGGTCAGCAGTCCATCGCATATCGATTCGGTCGCCAGCAGCGCCTTCAGCGAGCGCAACCGCCATGAACTGGGTTACGTTCCGGGCAAGGTCGGTTCACGCGTTTCGCCCTACGCGATCCCGTTCGTGCCGGCTCCCGAATCGCTGCGCATCGATCCGATGGATCCGCTGGATCCCTGAACCGCGCGACGGCATCTTCAGTAACCCACCTTCACCGTGAACATCACGTTTCGCGGTGCCCCGTACCAGCCCTGGTTGTAGAAGCCGATCTGCGAATAGTAATGGCGATCAAACAGGTTGTTGATGTTGACCGCCGCCGACACATTGGAGCTGAACTGGTAGCGCGCCATCAGGTTCACCAGTGCGTAGCTGGGCTGCTGCACCGGCACCCGGCGATTTCCGGGCGCGGTGGCGGTCTGGTACATGCGGTTCTGCCAGTCCACGCCACCGCCGATGGTCAGCCGGTCCCAGGCACCCGGCAGCCGCCAGGTAGTGAACAGCTTGAACAGGCTGCGCGGCTTGGCGGTGTTGATCGCCCTGCCCTGCGCGTCCTGCGCGATGAAGGTGGTGAAGCTGGTGCCCAGGCTCCACCCCGGCAGCGGCTCACCGGCCAGTTCCAGTTCCAGGCCGTCTACCGTTGCGCCCTTCACTGCGCGGTAGGCCGCCTGCGTGCTGCCTTCGACCAGACCACCGGTGGCCTCGGCCAGGTTGTCCTGCTGGGTGCGGAACAGCGCCACCGACGCATTCAAGCGCTCCTGCAGCCAGCTGCCCTTGACGCCCAGCTCATAGCTGCGGCCGCTGACCGGGTCGAGGATCTGCCCGGATTCGTTGCGGTTGTTCTGCGGCTTGAAGATGCCGGTGTAGCTGGCGTAGGCGCTGCTGTAGTCGTTGAGGTCCCAGACCACACCGGCATACGGCACGAACTCGTTGCGGTAGCGGTACTTCCGTTTGCTGCCGAAGTAGACCTGGTCGGTCTCCCAGTTGCTCAGGCGGCCACCGACGATCACATGCAGCGGATCAGCCAGCGACAGCCGCGCCACGGCATAGGCACCGCTCTGATGATTGTCCAGATCATCGGCCTGGGTCTTGTTGCTGGCCCACACCGGCTCGGGCGTGCCCGGCCCGTGCCAGTCGAAATAGCTGGCCAACGGCGGCAACGGGGCCAGTGCGCGGTACTGCCCCAGTGCGATCTCGTCGCGTGAGCGCGACCAGCCGACGGACGCCGTGTGCTGGCGGCCGAACAGCTGGAAGGGACCGGTCAGGCTGACACTGACCGCCTCACGGCGCACCGGACCGTCGTAGCGGGTGAAGCTATTGCCATTGGGCATCGCCCCGGTCACCGGATCGGGATAGCCGCCCCGGTAGAGATGCTTCATCTCCATATCGGTATGCGAGCGGCTGTAGGACACGCGTGCCTGCCAGTCGTTGCCGAAGCGATGGTTGAAATCGAAGAAGCCGTTGCGGGTATCGGTGCTCATCCGTGCCCACGGCGCGGTGGCCGATACCGAGCGGTCGAAGCGGGTACGCGTGCCGTCGGCATTGAACAGCGCAAAGCCGCTGCCGAAGCCACGATTGTCGTTGGCCTGGTAGGAGATACCGGCAATCAAGCCGGTGTTCTCGCCCAGGTCCACGCTGACCACGCCGTAGAGCGTCTTCGTGGTGCTGTCCAGGCCAGCGGTGTAGCTGTCGCCCTCGGCCTGCGCAGCGACCATGCGGCCACGCACGCGCCCTTCCCGGCTGAGTGGGCTGGACACGTCCACCCAGGCACGGCGCGCGTCCCAGCTGCCGAGGCTGATGCCGCCACTGGCAGCAACGTCGCGCAGCGGGCGCTTGCGTACGTAGTTCACCGCCGCCGACGGATTGCCGGCACCGGTCATCAGGCCATTGGCGCCGCGCACGATCTCGATGCGGTCGTACACCACCATGTCCAGGTTGTTCTCGCCGAAATTCCACGGCGACAGCACCGGCATCACCACGCCATCGAACTGATAGTTGTCGATGTCGAAGCCGCGTGCCGAGAATGAGTAGCGGTTGGCATCACTGCGCGTGACCGAGATGCCCGGAGCAGTGGCCAGCGCATCGGCGGTGCTGAGCAGGCCCCGGTCCTCGATCTGCTGGCGGGTGATGAGGCTGACCGACTGCGGCGTCCGCCGCGAGGTCAGTGACAACCCCGTCGCCGTGCCCATGGAGTCGGTGGTGTAGGAACGTGAGGATTCGGTGCTGCCATCGAGATCGGCCGTGACCTGCACGGTGGGCAGCTGCGAGGTGTTCGCGGCGGGGGCGCGCTCGGCGCCGTGGGCAGTATTGAACAGCGCCAGGGTCGTGCCGATGGCGGTTGCCAGGGCGCGCGGGCGGATACAGGCGGGCATGGGAGATCCAGCAGGAGAGAAAGGCTGGATGAGAATTATTGTCATTTGAGCGTGAGCACACGTATGCGTAGACGCAGCAGATGTATGCGCACTGCCGACGCTGATCCGGCGTCAGCGCAGCTGGCTGGGCGCGATGCCGTAGCGCGCACGGAACGCGGTCGCGAAATTCGTGGCATGCCGGTAACCGACGAAATGCGCGGCCTGCTGTACGCTGCAGCCCTGCCGCAGCTGTGCGCAGGCCAGTTGCAGGCGATGCTCGCGCAGCCAGCCGAACACCGAGCACTGATACACCTGCTGGAACTTCAGGCGCAGGCTGCTTGGGCTCATGCAGGCCAGGCGCGCCAGATCCTCCAGGCAATGGTCGGCGGCTGGAGCCGCCTGCAGGCAATCCATCACCCGCTGCAGCATGCGGCGGTCACGTGCTGAAACACGCAGGTCCGGCGATGCCTCCCTCGCAGGCGCCCCCAGCGCCAGGGCCAGCATCTGCAGGCCGATACTCTCGCACAGCAGTGCATGCATCGCGCCGTGCCAGCTGCCCGACAGCAGCTGGTCAGCGGCGTGCTCGAGATGCCCGGGAACCTGCCAACCACGTAACCGCGGGTGACCGGTGCGATGCGCGGTGGATAGCAGTTCGCTGATCATCGGGTCGTCAATCCCGGCAGGTGCGTCCAACGAGACATTCAGGCTGCGCATCCGCTGCCCGGCGGGATGAATCGCGGTCATCGGTGCTGCCTCGGCCAGCACCATCGTGCCGGCACCCGGGTTCATGCCGATCACTGCCTGCCCCGCCAGCCGCGCCCCTGCGCGTCCCTCCAGCATCACGATCGCCGAGAAGGCCGGCGGCGATTCCGAAGTTGCCTCGAACGGCTGATGGGCGATCACGTCCGACAGCGCCAGGGTCATGCCCGGGCGCAGGCGACGCTGCTCCACCCTGCCTTCCACCACGCACTGTTCACCCGACAGATCGGCGGCCGACGCCGGCAGGCGATAGCGGAAGCCGCTGCTGCGGCCCAGGCGATCAAGGTCGGCAAGGGTGAGGTTGAGCATGATGGGACCAGAGGGGATCGTCCCGCATTTTCATATGAGAACCATTCTCATATCCACCACCTGCCGCAAGGCCCATTTCGCCCTTGTCGATACAAATAGTTACGTTATAACATTTCACCTTGTTTTCACGGATCATGCCATGCGTCGCCACCTGCTTGCTGCTGCCATTCTGTTCGCCGTCCACACCGCCCAGGCCGCGGACGAACCCACCCTCCC
>NZ_VMBJ01000053.1:0-33647 GCF_010608305.1 Stenotrophomonas sp. AS012628
CTTGCCGTGTGCGCAGGACAGCGCACACGAGCAAGGCGCGACCGAGCCTCCATGGACGGATTCACGGCGTCCCCCGCAACCGGACCCACCCCGCCTACCTACAGGAACCCCGCCGTTGCCGTTGCCGTTGCCGTTGCCGTTGCCGTTGCTGTTGCCGTTGCTGTTGCTGTTGCCTCCAGCAGGTGCAGGGCTGCAAGCCCTGCCGAACACCACCCCTACTTCAAACGCAGCAGCAGGCTGCCGCCCGCACATACCACCGCCAGCCAGGCCACGCCGTGCCACCCCCACTGCGCCAGCGCCAGGCTGCCCAGCGCACCACCGGCAGCCATGCCGATGAACATGCCGGTGAACAGCAACGCATTGAGCCGGCTGCGTGCCGGCGGCACCAGGCCATAGACCAGCGTCTGGTGCGCCACCAGCGCCGACTGGAAGCCGAAGTCGAACAGCAGCGCACTCACCACCAGCAGCGGCAGCAGCGCGGCGGCCGGCAGCCAGGACTCGGCCAGCAGCAGGCCGAAGCCCAGCAACGCCACCGCGATCGCCAGCCGCGCCACTGCATGGCAACCCAAGCGATCGGCGAATCGACCCGCAAATGGTGCGGCCAGTGCACCGGCCGCACCCGCAATACCGAACGCACCCGCCGCCGCACTGCCCAGGCCCAGACGAGCATGCAGCATCAGCGCCAGCGTCGACCAGAATGCACTGAAACCCACCGCCAGCAGCGACTGGCTGGCCACCGCACGGCGCAGCTGCGGCTGCTCGCGCCACAACGCCAGCAATGAGCGCAGCAACGCCGGATAGCGCAGCGTGCTGGTCGGTGCGAAACGCGGCAGCGCGCGCGCCATCACCGCACCCATCGCCGCCACTGATACTGCAGCAAGCACAAACTGCGTGCGCCATCCCCACGCTTCAGCCACCACGCCACTGACCACGCGCGACAACAGGATGCCCAGCAACAAGCCGGTCATCACCCGGCCGACGATCTGCCCGCGCTGCGCATCCGGTGCCAGCACCGCAGCGGCCGGCACGATGTCCTGCGCCAGCGTGGCCATCAGCCCGACCAGCAGGCTGGCCATCAGCAGGCCCGGCAGTTGCCCTGCCATCGCTGCAGCACCCAATGCCAGTGCCAGCAATGCAGATTTCAACAGGATCAGCTTGCGGCGGTCGAACCGATCACCCAGCGGCGCCAGCAGCAGGATGCCCATTGCATAGCCAAGCTGGGTCAGGGTCGGTACCAGGCCAGCGGCGCGCTCACCCGCGCCGAGGTCCTGGGCGATCAGGCCCAGCATCGGCTGGCTGTAATAGAGCGAGGCGACCGAGAAGCCGGCGCCGGCCGCCATTGCCAGCACCAGCGGGGTGGAGGGTGCAGTCGCGGGTGCGGCGGCGACGGACAGCGAAGGGGTAGACATGGGGGAGTCCGGTGGAAGAAGTGGACGTATCCTGCCCGCATTCGCCCAACGTCTGTAGTAGGCTGAAATACATATCATTCATACGCCCAACGCATGACCGAGCTCACCGCTGGCGCCGATCGCCTGGATCTGCTGCGCACCTTCCTGCGCATCGTCGATGCCGGCAGCCTGTCTGCCGCAGCCGCGCAGCTGGGCACCACCCAGCCAACGGTCAGCCGACGCCTGCAGGCATTGGAGCGGCAGCTCGGCCTGCGCCTGCTGCTGCGCTCCACCCATGGCCTGCAACTGACCGAGGATGGCCTGCGCTGCCAGCGCCATGCGCAACGCGTGGTCGACGAATGGGAGTCGCTGCAGGCCGAACTCCACGGCGAGCCGGAAACACTGCGTGGCCGTCTGCGGGTGATGGTGCCGCATGCCTTCGGCCAGGCGCAGCTGCTGCCGACCATGCTCGCATTCCTCGCCCGGCATCCGCAGCTGAGCCTGGAGTGGATCCTTGAAGATCGGCGTCCGGATTTCATTGCAGAAGGCATCGACTGCGCGGTGCGGGTGGGCCCGGTCGACGAACCGCGCATGGTCGCGCTGCCGCTGGCCGAAGTACCGCGCATCGTCGTGGCGGCGCCCTCGCTGGTGGACGTCACAGCGGTCGGTACGCCGGAACAGGCGCAGTCACTGCCGTGGATCTCGCTGGTCACCTACTACCGCGAACGACTGCTGCTGCATGACGCGCAGGGGCACGCGCATACCCTTTCGATCAGCCCGCGCCTGCTCAGCGACAACCTGTTCGTGGTGCAGCAGGCCGCATGTGCCGGGCTGGGAGCGGCCGTGGTCTCGGCCTGGCTGGTGGCCGACGACCTCGCACAGGGGCGGCTGGTGCAGCTGCTGCCGGACTGGCAGGCACCGCCACTGCCGGTACACGTGGTATTTCCCGCCGCGCGCCAGCAGCCGCCGCGGCTGCGCGCCTTCATCGATGCGATGAAGGCCGCACTACCGCAGCTGCACGGCATGCGGCCGGCGCCGCGCTAGGTCACCGGCCGCATCATCCACGCATGGCGTGGATCTACTGCTGATCGCGGGTATGGATGCCCGGACGGTAACCGGTAGATCCACGCCATGCGTGGATTCCGCCCCGCCGCACCATCAATTGGCCTTCGTCGCCTCGGCATTCCACGCCGCGACCTTGGCCTTGGTGTCGGCCAGCATCCTGTCCAGCGCGGCGCGGTCATACACGTTGCCGCGCAGGATCACGCTGTCGATCTTCTCGGTGGCAGCGATGTCCTGCAGCGGGTTGGCGGTCAGCAGCACCAGATCGGCGGCCTTGCCCTGCGCGACACCACCGTAACGGTCCATCTGGCCGAACCAGGCGGGGCCGGAACGGGTTGCGGCCGACAGCGCCTGCGGTGCGCTCAGGCCTTCCTTCACGAACAGCTGCAGTTCCTGGTGCAGGGCGATGCCCGGGAAGTTGAACGAATTGAGGAAGCCCGCATCAGTACCGGCAATGATCGTCACACCCGCTTCCTGCAGCAGCGGCAGCACGGCGGCCACCTGGTGGTACTGCGCGTGGCGCGCTTCGATCTGCGCCGGCGTCGCCTTCGCCGCGCGGTCCACGCGCCACTGGTAGGTCGCGCGCAGGCCCGGGCCGATGTAGGCCAGGTACGGGTCGTTGGCGTGGTCATCCTGGTCGAGGAAGTCGAGGATGCGGCCGCCGTTGAGGGTCGGGGTCACGAATACGCCGCGCTTGGCGAAATCACGGTAGGCCCGCATTGCGGTGTCACGGTCGAAGCTGGCGTCGAGGCGGCGGTTGGCTTCGGCACGGTCGATGCGGCCAGCTCCGAAGTCGGCGGCAATCTGCGCCTCGTCCTTGCTGCCGGCCTTGAACGCGTAGTCCAGGTGCTCGATCGAGGCCAGGCCGGCATCGACCGCCTGCTCCACGGTCAGCGCCATCGGGATGTGGCCCGACGCCTTGAATCCGGCCTTGCGCGCGGCACTGGCCGAGTACAGGAACAGTTCCGGCCTCAGCGTGCTGTCGGTGATCTTCACGAAATCGACCTTGTCGTGCTGCAGGCGGGCGATTGCCTTGTCGGCGTCGGCCTCGCTGCCCACTTCGATCGTGCCCTTCCAGACCGGCTTGATGCCTTCGATCTTCGCGCCGGAACTCAGCAGGCGCGGGCCGAACAGGGTGCCCTTGGCGATCTCGCCACGCCACTGCAGCACCTGCTCGGGCAGATCGCCAGAGCAGTCACGCACGGTGGTGATGCCGTGCGCGATGTACAGCGGCAGCAGTGCCTTGTTCTCTTCGATCAGCGCCGGGCCACCACCGAAGTGCACGTGCATGTCCCACAGCCCCGGGATCAGGTATTTGCCCTTGGCATCGATCTGGCGGGTCGCGCTCCACTGGCTGCGCAGCTGCGCGTCCGGGCCGACAGCGACGATGTCCTCGCCGCGGATCACCACGCTCTGACCAACCAGGGTACTGGCGTGCTCGACGTCGACCACGGTGGCATTACGGATCAGCAGGTCGGCGCGCTCGGCAGCAGATGCCGACAGCGGCGCCACCACAAGGAGGATGGCAAGGGACAACGGACGGGAACGGAACATGGACAGCATCCTGGTGGGCACGCCCAGCGTGCGGGTGGAAGGAGTTGCGGTTCAGCGCACCGCGCCGTGCTGGCGCAGCAGGGATTCAATTCCGGTATAGCCGCGCTGGCGCGCGTGTGCCAGCGGCGTTACGCCATCGCCGTCGGCCAGCTCCGGGTCGGCACCGGCCTCCAGCAGCAGCTGCACGATCTGCACGTGGCGCACGCCGCCATCGCCGAGCAGGATCGCTTCCAGCAGCGCGGTCCAGTGCAGCCGGTTGACATGGTCCACCGCCACGCCAGCCCGCAGCAGCGTGCGCACAGTGGCGACATGGCCGCGCTCGGCGGCGGGAATCAGCGCGGTGCCGCCATAGCGGTTGGTGCTGCGAAGATCGGCACCATGCGCCAGGGTCATCGCCAGGATCTCATCAAGGCCACGCGCGCCTGCGTACAGGTAGGCGCTGTCCTGCAACGCATCCTTGGCGTTGACGTCGGCACCGGCCTCGATCAGCTCGCGCGCGGCATCCACGTTGTTGCCATGCGTGGCCAGCAGCAGCGCGGTGCGGCCCTGTCCATCGCGCGCCTCCAGCGTGGCGCCCTCCTTGATCGCCTGTCGCACCGCAGCAGCGTCACCGCGGCTGGCAGCATCTCGCAGGCGGCCATCGACGTCGGCTTTGGACGTTGCGGTGCAGGCCGGGGTGACCATGGCCAGCAGGCACAACAGCAGCACGCGCGCGAACGGCGCACGCCAGCCAGGGGAACGATGGACGCGCATGACAGTGACTCCTCATGTCCGTCGCCACGGAGCACCGGGCGACGGTAGCAACAGCCGGGCATTGCCGGCCCCTGCCCTGCATGGTAGAAGTCGGCTTGGGTATCCAGAAGTGAAATGTTCAAATGCAAGACAGTGCCAAATCGAATAGAACCCTGTTCGAACTGGACCTGCTGCGGGCGCTGGTGATGGTGGCCGACTGCGGCAGCTTCACCACGGCGGCCACGCGCCTGCATTCGACACAATCCACGGTCAGCCAGAAGGTACGCCGGCTGGAGGAACTGGCCGGGCATCGCCTGCTCGAACGCGGCCACCGCGACGTTCACCCCACCGACGCCGGCCACACCCTGCTCGGCTACGCGCGGCGCATGCTCGACCTGAACGAGGAAATGGCACAGGCGCTGGCCGGCGCGATGGTGGAGACCGCCGTCCGCATCGGCGTGCCGGAGGACTTCGTCAACCCGCAGACCACCCGCATGCTGGCCGCCTTCAGCCGCCGCCACCCGCAGGTGAAACTGGAGATCAGCAGCGGCCTGAGCCGTGACCTGGCGCAGGGCTTCGACCACGGCGAGCTGGACCTGGTGCTGGTCAAGCAGCGCCGCAACAGCCGCCAGGCGGTGCATTGCCGGCGCGAGCCGATGCACTGGATCGACAGCCTGCGCAGCAGCTGCCTGCAGCAGGACCCGCTGCCGCTGGTCACCTTCCCGCCGCGAGGGCTGTACCGCGACGAGATGATCCACGCCGTGGAAGCGCTGGGCCTGCGCTGGCGCATCGCCTTCACCAGTTCGTCGCTCAGTGGCATCCAGGGCGCCGTGGCCGATGGCATCGGCATCAGCCTGCTGCCGCGCCGCGCGGTCAGCCGCGAGCACCGCATCATCGATGGCGAGCGTGAGCTGCCGGTGATCGACAACTACGAAATCGGCCTGCTGCACCGTGCCGATGCCGACGATGCCGTGCGCGCACTGGCCAGCGAGCTGTGGCGGCAGGTGCAACGCGAACCGGACTGACCACAGTAGATCCACGCCATGCGTGGATGAACTTCGCGCATCACGCATCGAAACATGATCAATCCGGCCGCACGGCCGGCAACATCGGCTCGTAGAGTGCCTGATGTTTCCGTGCCCCACGGCGCCTTGCCATGTCCGACGAAATCCCCACCCGTTTCGATCCCCTGCCCGCTGCCCTGCAGACGCATCTGCAGCACCAGCGTTCGCTGATCGCCGCGCGCGTGGCCGCCGGCTTTCCGACGTTGCCGGTGCAGTGGCCGCTGGCGGCCACCACCCTGCAGCGCGTGGTCGATGCGGAGCTGATCGATCGTGACGACTGCGACGGCTGGGAAGCACTGGGCGTGGCCTTCGGTGACACCCTGGCCCAGCGCGTGCCGGGCCTGGCCTGGATGCAGGTGACCGATGCCTGGGGCATCGACGCAGTGCTGCGCTATGCCGACAGCAGCCTGCAGATCGGTGCCAGCACGCTGCTGCTCAAGCGCGTCGAGCAGGGCGAGATCATCGACATCGCCCGTCTGCTGGCGTGGCTTGAGGAATTCGTCGCCACCCGCGCCGACGATTACGCCTGAAAGGTCGCCGAGCATGGCTCGGCACTACAGGGGGTTGCGCGGCCTGGATCTAGAGCCAGCGGCCGTCGACCACCACGCGGCGCTCCAGCGGCACCGCAGCCACGGCCGCCGGGCCGTGGTCGGCGCGCACCGCCACGAACGTAGCCGGCAGGCCTTCGGCAATACCGTAGCGCGGCAGGCCGATCACCTGCGCGGCATGGGTGGTGACCATGTCCAGCGCCAGCATCAGGTCGGCATCGGTGTAGAAGCCGGAACGGTAGCCCAGCAGCATCGCCCGCTGCAGCAGGTCGCCATTGCCATACGGCCACCAGCAGTCACGGATGTTGTCGTTGCCTGCGAACACGCGCACACCGGCATCATGCAGCGCGCGCAGCGGCGGGAACGGATGATCCCCCGGCGCGTTGCTCATGATCGCCACACCCGCGGTGGCCAATGCTTCGCCCACCTGCAGCGCGCGCGCCAGCGGCACGTCGCCCAGCGCATAGGCATGGCTGACCGCAACACGCCCCTGCAGGCCGGCAGCCCGTGTCCGCGCGGCGATGCGCAGCAGCTGGGCCAGGCCGGTTTCGCCCGGCTCGTGCAGATGGATGTCCAGCTGCACGCCGTAGTGCTCGGCCAGGCCGAACAGCAGCGCCAATTGGCCTTCGGCATCACCATCGAGCGTGGTCGGGTCGATGCCGCCGAGCACCTCCACGCCCGCGGCAAGCGCCTGCTCCAGCACCGCGGCGGAACCCGGACAGGACATCACCCCGGCCTGCGGGAACGCCACCAGCTGGATGCGCATGATGTCCGCACAGCGCAACGCCGCCTCGCGTACGGCTTCGAGATGGCCAAGCCCGGTGCTGGCGTCGATATCGACATGACAGCGCATCGCCACGGTACCGAAAGCACTGCACTGGCGGATCAGCGCCTCGGCACGGTCCACCATCGGTGCCGCACCCGCCACCGCCGCCTTCTCCACCGCCAGCCGCTCACGCAGGCTGTTCACCGGCTGGTGCGGGTGCCAACGGTCGCCGACAAAGCTCTTGTCGAGGTGGATGTGGCCGTCGACCAGCCCGGGCAGCACCGTGAAGCCCTGCAGGTCGACGTATTCCGCCCCGTCAGCCGGCGCGGCCTCGCCATTGAGGCCGCTGATGCGGCCATCACGGATATGGAAATGCAGCGGCGCACCCTGGCGGTCGACACCGCCGTGGATGAACTGGAGGGTCATCGGGAACTCCCGGAATGCCAAGACTGCCGCCATCGTGCGCCCCGCCGCCACCATCGGCCAACGAAATATCTGGATGGCACACATTCACCAGAACGATGATCACCCTGCGACAACCGGTCGCAGCCACGCCGTGCACAGCCCTGAACGGGTAACATGGGCGCCTGTTTCCGTTGTGATGCCGCATGGGCCCGTCCGACCGCCACGATCGCCTCCGCCGCTGGCAGGCCGCGTCCCTGCTTGCCGCCGCCCCGATCGCCAGCCTGTCCGCCACTGATGCTGCGGCCGCTGCGCCGCTGCAGTCGCCGCCGGGCCAGCAGCGCATCGCCCCGGCGGCACTGGTCGAGCGCCTGCACCAGCGCGTGCTGTCCGGGCAGAGCGCCACCGCCACGCTGGAACACTGGTGCGCCGAGCACGGCCTGGCCGAACAGGCGCGGGTGCGTGCAGTGCGCATACACGGCCAGGACAAGCCGGCCCCCGCCGACGTTCTGCAGTCGCTGGGCGCGACGCCGGGTACCGAACTGCGCTATCGCCGCGTACAGCTGGTCTGCGGCAGCCGCGTGCTGTCCGAGGCCGACAACTGGTACCTGCCCGGCCACCTCAGCCCGGCCATGAACCAGGTGCTGGACAGCACCGACGAGCCGTTCGGTCGCGTGGTCGGCCCGCTCGGTTTCCAGCGCCAGACCCTGGCTGACCAGACGTTCTGGCCGCCGCGGGGTGAAGGCGACCGCGGCGTGATCCTGGAAGTGCGCGCCCTGCTGCGCGACCGCCAGCAGCAACCTTTCAGCTACGTCATCGAGTCGTACCTCCAACAGGCGCTGCCGTAGCGCACTGCTGTCCCGGGCATGTCCCGCCGCTACCGACCCGTGATGGCGTTGGCGGCCGGGTCCACCGAAAACACGAAACGCCCGCCGTGCTGGTCCCTGCCCCACGTCATCGGTTCCGTGGTCAGGCTGTAGACCGGACTTGCCTTGTCCATGCCGATCGCCTCGGACCAGGCGCTGAAATCCTCATCGGTGCGGCTGCGGATCTCGCCGACACACAGGCTGTAGCCACAGGCAAAAGACACCAGCGTGCCGTCGCTGCCTATGAGCCGGGTCGCGGCCGTCCTGTAGAGCCGGGTCAGGTCCTGCACTTCCGGGTGGCCCGCCGCATCCTGCTCGAACTGGCTGATCGCCTGCGCAAAGGCGTTGTCTGAGCCCAGGATCACGTCGCTCTTTTCCGCCGACAGTGCTCCTTCAGTCAACAGCAAGCGCTCGCCCTCGAGGAAGTGTCCCTCCGGATCCGCAGGTCCTTGCCCGGCCGTCGCACGCGTCGATGCCGTTGGCACGCGCGCTGATCCAGCATCGGTCACTGCGTTGGAAAGAGACGGCACGGGCGCGGCACTGGCCGCCTCCGCAGCATCGTCCACACTGGCCGCCTGCTTGCTGCTGCAACCGGCAATGGCCAGCACGGCAATCACACTCCACACTCTGGCATCCATGCGCATCATCCTCCGGGTATCGCCACAGCATGCCACGCGCGCAGCGGCAGCAACGGTGCACTGCACAAAGAAAAGCCCGGCAATGCCGGGCCTTTCGTTCGCCTGCCGGATCAGCGGAACCGGTAATCCAGCTGCACCCAGTACTGGCGGCCGTACGGGTCGTAATTGCCGACCGGGTAGAACGGCCAGCCGCCTCCGTTCTTGTCCGCCGGCGGGCGGCTGTCGCGCAGGTTGTTGACGATCACGCCCACCGACAGGTTCTCGCCGAACTGGCGGAACACGCTGGCGTTGTACGTCATGTACGGCGCGATGCGGCCACTGCCATCGGTCTTCGGCAGCGAGCCGAAGCGGTTGCCGTACAGCGTGGTGGTCCAGTCACCCTGGTTCCAGGTGATACTGCCGTTGGCCTTGCTGCGCCACTGGTAGTCATCCAGCGAATTGCGGATGTCACGCTCCGGATCATCGGAGAACTGCCGGTATTTGTGCTCCAGCACCACCGTGTAGGCCAGGCGCGTGGTGAAGCGGCCATAACGGCCGGCATCGAAACGCCAGTTGCCCTTCAGGTCCAGGCCACGCACCGATTCGGAGGCGGCGTTGATCGGATTGATCAGCACACGGGTCACCTGGTCCGGCTGCACGGTTGCGTTGGACGGGTTGCGGATCACCCGAGACAGCGCGTCCTGGCACAGCGGTGAACCGATATCGCGCGCTTCGCCGCCCAGCGTGCGGCCCAGGCGGCAATCGGCCTCGTCACGCAGGATGCGGCTGGTATCGAGGCTGGTCACCTCGTTGTCGATGCGGATGTCGTAGTAGTCGGCACTGAAATCCAGGCCAGACAGCGGCGACCAGACCACGCCGAAGCCATAGGACTTGGCCGATTCCGGCTGCAGCTGCGCATTGGCGCGGTTGCTGTAGTCGATCGACAGGCCGTTGTAGTCACAGTTGTCGTACGACTGGCCTGCGGTGCGGCAGCGCCAGTAGTCGGTCATGCCCGGGTTGTAACCGCGCGTCTCTGTCGCGAACACATAGTTCATGTCCGGCGCCCGGAAACTGGTCGCCGCCGTACCACGGATCAGCAGGCTCTCGATCGGACGGAACTCGACGCCAACGCTCCAGGTCGCCTTGCCGATGTGCTCGCCACCCGCACGGTACTGGTCGTAACGGCCGGCCAGCGTGGTGGTCAGCGACTGCAGCAGCGGCAACTGCAGCTCCACACCTGCGGCGTAGCGGTCACGCTCGCCACCGGCGCCGACGCCTGCACTGGTGTTCCAGAACTCGCCGGTTCCCAGGCGCGGGTCCGGGCGGTTGCGGTAGCCCTGGCTGCCGGCTTCGACCACCGCTGCCAACGCAGCGTCGCCACCGGGCAGCGCGAACAGGCGGCCGTTGACGCTGGCGCTGAAGGTCTGCAGCCATGCCGCATTGCGGCTTTCCTGGTAGTCGGACAGGCCCTCGTATTCGTTTGGGGTCAACGGCTTGAACAGGCGTGCCGGGTCCGGCGCATAGACCTCAACGCCATTGCGTACGCCCAGCTTCGGACCAAGCAGGTATTCGTTGATGCCGGCCAGCAGCACCGGGCGGCGGGTGCGGTTCTCGTAACGCGAGCGGCTGTAGACCGCCTCATAGTCCCAGCCACTGTCACCGATCTGACCACGTGCGCCGACGTTGAACGACCACGAGTTTTCCAGGAAGCGGTTGGCATTGCGCGGCAGGCCGCCGATTTCCTCCGGCGCGAAGCGGCGGTACCAGCTTTCCAGATTGCCGGTGGTCTGGTTGTAGAAGTAGTTGCGGGCCGAGGTCCAGGTCGGCGCACGCGTGTTGTTGTAGATGCGCGCGCTGCCCACGGCGACATCAGCGAACAGGTCGGTGGTCTCGTTGACGTGGAAGGTCAACAGACCGTAGCCGTTGAGGTTGCGCTTCTGGGTCTGCACGGTCCAGTAGCTGGCGGCGGCCTCGTTGCTGCCGCAGTACCAGCCCTGGCGCGGGTTGTTGGCGCGGAACACGCTGCCGCCATAGATCTCCGACGCTGCGTCGCAGCCGCTGACGCCCGGATCGATGTTGCGGCCGGTGGCAGCATTGCGACGATAGGCGATCGCGGTCGCCTGCGGCGCCTTGCCGGCCGGGTCATCATCCAGCGAATCCATGAAGTCGCGCTGGCGCGCGTGGATCGCCTTGCGCACATCGAACTCGAAGCCGAACAGCGCATCCCAACGCTCGCCGGAACTGCCACCGACCACCTGCGCGCGCTGGTTGTCACCACCGCCCTGCTGGGTGCCACCGGCGCGCACGTTCACGTCCACACCCTCAAAGCGGTCCTTGAGAATGATGTTGACCACACCGGCGATGGCATCGGAGCCGTACACCGCCGACGCACCGGCCGCCAGGACCTCGATGCGCTCGATCAGCGCACTGGGGATGTTGGCCAGGTTGACCACGTTCACCGAGCCCTCGTAGGCCAGCGGATAGTCGGCCTGGCGGCGGCCGTTGACCAGCACCAGCGTGCGGTTCGGGCCCAGCCCGCGCAGGTTGATGGTGTTGGCGGCCGGGGTGAAGGTATTGCCGAAGTCCTCGCCCTGCACGTTGCCGGTGTTCTCGGTCAGCGCGCTCAGCGCATCGAAGGCATTGCGGTAGCCCTGTGCATCGATCTGCTCCCGGCTGATCACCGTCACCGGCGAGGGCCCCTCCACACTGGCGCGCGGAATACGCGAGCCGGTGACCTTCACTTCCTGCAATGTGGTGGGTGCGCTTTCCTGCGCGAAGGCCGGCAGTGAGACCAGCATCAGGGACGACAGTGCGAGCACCAGCGGACGCGGGCGCAGCGCCTTGTGGGAGGCGGACATGGGCTTCCTGGGGAGTTTGGCGGGTGGTGGTACGGGACAGCGGCCTGTGCGGCACATAACGATCCCGTAACGAAAGTGTCCTGAATGGGGGGGGTCAACGGAAATGACCAGGCCTGATGGCCTTATGCCTGAACCGAATCAGACCCGCAGTGCCATTCGCCACACTTTTGCAATGTTTTGAATGGTGTGGCGCCGCGGGCACGGCCATCGTGCCGGGGATGATGACCCCGTATCCCACCTCCCTCCTTCCCCCGTTGCGCCCGGTGCTGCGCCGTCACCTGCTGCAGCTGCAGGCCGCACCGGTCACCCTGCGCCCCTTCCAGCGTACCGACCTGCCGCGCTGGCGCCTGTTCGATGACCGCCGCCGGCGCGGCCGCCGTCACCCCGGCGACATCGACGAGGAGGCACGCTTTCTCGCCCACATGCATCGCTCGCGTCTGGAGCAGGACAACGATCAGCTGCTGCTGGGAGTGTTCGACGACGAACACGGCACGGTGCTGGATCAGCTGCATATCCGCCTGCAGTCGCTGCACGCGCGCAGTGCCGAGTTGCTGTCGCTGCAGCACTGGCACCCGCATACCGACGCGGCGCTACGGGCGCTGTGCCCGTTCCTGTTCGAGGATGTCGGCCTGCATCGCCTGTTCGTGATGCTGCCACCGGACTGCAATGACCCGTTCGCCACTGCGCTGCACGCCTTCGGCTTCGAGCAGGAAGGCCTGCTGCGCGACCATCATCTGGACCTGGAGGGCTGGCAGGATCGCCAGCTGCTGGCGCTGACCGCACCGGTCTGGCGAAGCCACCAGCAGCCCCAGGGTTAGCGGACCCGCTCCAGCGAGTCGCCTGCGCCGGTCAACACCGAGCAGGCGTGGTCCTGCAGCTCTTCAGCGCTGGCCTCGTTGCCGGTGCCGGCGTCCACACGGGTCGCCAGCAGAATGAAGTCCGGGCCGCCCTGCACTGCGTCCCGGCCGGCCACGACCAGGCTCCACTGGCCCACGTCGTCCACGCCAGCGAGGTCATAGGCCAACAGATTGAGCGGATTGGCGGTCAGTTCCGCGCCCGGCAGCAGGCGGGCCTGGTACTGATGGCCGCGCAGCAGCACCGGCAACGGTGCCCAGCGGCTGCCGAGGGCGGCAGCATGCGTGTCCAGCGCCTGCAGCACGTCGGCACGCAGGCAATCCACATGGATATGCAGCTGGTGCTGTGACCGGCCGTGCGGCGAGTTCAAGGCCAGGCTGGCGACGTTGCGCGGCAGCGGTTGCCGCAACGCCTGTTCGGTGTGGCTGCGTGCCTGCCAGGCTGCAGCGAAGTAGTTCGGTGCACCACGCTGGTACAGGCGGCGGTTCTCGATACCGCTGACCTTGTCCAGCGGCATCAGCAGGAACTGGTAGTCGCCGTGCGCGTCCTTGACCAGCACATCGCGGCGATCCGCGGCCGTCTCCACGCGCAGGCAGTCGCCGCGTGGACCTTCGGCGCCCTGGCAGTCACGTTCGATCAATCGCCATAACGCGTCGGAATGGGCCGGCGGCGGCGGCGGCGCGCTGGCGCAGGCGGACAACAGCAGCAGGGACGGCAGCAGGGACGGCAGCAGGAAGGGGCGCAAGGACACGGAAACGACTCACGGAGCAGGCACGGCAGACAGCGCCGCGCTGCATTCTAGCCAGTGCGAAGCTGCAATCAGTAGGTGCCGAACGGCACTTCAACCACGATCGGTGCCTCGCCCTCACCCGCCTGCAGGCTGTAGCGATCCAGCGCGCCGTCGTCATCGGCGTGCGGCTGGCGCTGGAAATGCAGCGGATAGCGAATGTCCCCCAGGCGGACGGCGCTGCCGTCGGCCTCCAGCGCGGCACCTTCGGGAATCAGCAGCCCGCCCAGGTCGCTGTAGGCGCCAGGCACATCGGCGAAGCTGTAGTCGGCCAGCTCGTCCACCCGCTGCATCGCATAGACGTGCGGCACATAGGGACGTGCCGGGCTGCGGCCATTGCTCAGGTCGGTCACCCAGGCCTGCGGCAGGTGGTACTGCTCGCGCAGCGCGGCCACGCCCAGCGAGGGGCTGGCCACCTGCAGGCAGCACACCGCGCGCTTGCCCTCACGATCGAGGATGGCGAATCGGTCACCGCGGGTGGCCGCCTGCGGCAGCATGGCAAACGCCAGATTGCGCTGCGCAGGCGCGTAGCCCGCTTCAGTCTGCAGGTTGCGCCAGGCGCCGAATACCGGGGATTCGACCGGCACGGGTTCCGGATCGGCAGCGCAGGCGGCAAACGCCACGCCCAGCAACGACAACGCCAGCGCCGTCATCGTCTTGTCCTTGCCGCGGAAACTGCCTGCCGTCATACCCTATCCAACACCTGCGCCGGAAAGGCCCGGCCTGCCCACTGGCGTACTGCCAGCCATTCCTCCCACTATGCAATGACCACGCTGTGCCGGCAATGACCGGGGCGCTGACGCCTTTCGCACGCTCGGTGCTATCGTTCCCGCCATCTTCCCCTGCGCAGGAGCGCTCGCATGTCCGCATTCCGTCTGTCCCTGTTGCTGCCGGCCTCTGCCCTGCTGCTGTCGGCCTGCGTCAGCACCCCTGGCCCGGAAGTCAAAGGCAGCGGCCGTTGTGACGCCAGCCAGCTGGGCTGGGCGATCGGCCAGCCCGCCAATGAGCCCAACATCCGCCGCCTGTCCCGCGAGAGTGGTGCCGGCCTGGTCAACCCGATCGGCCCCAGCACCATCACCACCAAGGACATCCGCCAGGACCGCCTGCGCGTGTTCGTGGACAAGGACAACGTCATCACCGCCACCCGCTGCGAGTAAGCGCCGCCTCAGTTTTTGTAGAGCCGAGCCCACGCTCGGCTGCTCTGCGGCCGGGCCACGCGAGAACCCGAGTCGAGCATGGCTCGACTCTACACTTCAGGGTTCGGTATAGCCGGCGCAGTCCGGCAGCGCCTGGTCCGGGTGGAACATGCCCTCGCGGAAGTGGAACAACCGCGTATAGGTGCGCGCCGGATCCTGCTCGGTGCGCAGGTCTTTCTTCTTCAGCGGCCCCTTGGCCAGCGAATCCTCGAAGCGCGAAACACCGGCCGGGAACCGGGTCGCCACGGTCTGGTAGCGCAGCACGGGCATGCCCTGCCCTGCTGGATCCAGCGCCAGCTTCGCCGAGAAGCCGTATTCGTCGTGGCAGGCACCCGCGCGCTGTTTCACGTCCTGCTCGCTGAAACAGGCGCGGATCATCGCATTGCCCAGCCATGGCACGGTCAGCACGTCGTCGTCCACCTGGATGTCGTCCTGCAGGTGGCGTACGCGTGCCAGCTGCAGCGTGGACGCGTCAGCACCTCCACCGGAGTACATGGCGCTGAACGTGACGATGCCACCCACCAGCACATTCTGGCGGGTGCGCTGCTGCGGGTCGGTCACTGTTTCATCGCTGCCCACGCCCGGGGCCAGGCGCACGATCCACGGCCACAGCGACAGCTCGCTTTCCTGCGACACGTCGATGCTGACGTGGTAGGTGTGAGGCTTGCCCTGGCCCGGCCCCTTCTCAAGCACTTCCAGCACGGTCGGCCGGTCACCCTCCTCGGCGACCGGCTGCACGCGCACGCACCAGTTGCCGTCCCGCGTGCAGTCATAAAGCCCCGACGGCCCAGTCTCACTCGCGATCAGTACCTGTCCCAGCGGCTCTATCACGTTGCCGGCGGCATCGCGCTGCTGCGGCAGGATCGAGCCCTGGGCCAGCACCAGCACCGGGGGAGCCAGTAGTGCAACGCACACGATCGTGCGGACAACGATGGTGGGCATGGAGGAGATTCCTGCTCGTGGAATCCAGATGGTAGCGCAGGAGTAACAGGACGATCGCGACCTGTCAGAACGGCGCTCCCAACTACGCCCCGCCAGCAGTCCGGAGAATGGCCGGAGGAGCGAAGCCGTCATCAGTTGGCGACTCGAAATTCTCACCATCCCAGCTTGCTTGACTGATCCACTCCACAGCCTTTTCAGCGAACTCAGCGAAAGTCGGAGCGAGAAGGTACTTGGTGTCTTCATCCGCACCAAAGGCAATCACCTGTCCTTCAGCACCGCCAATGTCGGGATCGAAATCCAATCCCATGTGATTGCCGCCACCATCGTGAGTCAGCGGTATCCAACGCGCATTGGTGTACATCGGCTTCACCACCCCCGCGGGACTCGACTTCATGAACTCCGCGCACTCCTCGTTCATGCCGTCGGCCTCGATCTCACGCCAACCGTGCCACTGCCGCCTGATCTCCACGGACGAGAGCATCTGACTGCCGAACAGAAGCCCAACCCCATCCTGCCCATCGTGAATCATCAGCAGCTGCCTTAGCAGATCTGGCAAAGCGACTCCAAGCTGAGCCTCCAGTTCAACCAACTCGCTTTCGGAGGCTCCCGGCCGCAACTGCACTTCATCCAGACAACTCTTCTCATGAAGCGACGCTTTGATGGACGCCCATATCTGATCTGCACTCTGCATTGGTTCTGTATCCGTCTCGGCCAAGACCTCAGCCTAGTGCCAACCCGATCAGTGCGGAATGCAAGAAATCCGAATTTTCGGAGAGTACGCCGCTAGTGCCCACTACAGTCGCAGCTCCCCCAGCCCTTGGCTTTCGACGTCTGGCCGATGCCGGGATTGAACGTATTGCTCGGGTCCAGCTGCTTGTAGAACCCGGCCAGCGCCGGCTTGGCCGGATACAGGTGGCCGACATTGTGCTCGGCCGGGTACTCGGCACCCCGCTGGTCCAGCAATGCCCACATCGCATGCTCGATCGCCATCGGGTCTTCGCCTTTGCGGGCGATGTAGTCCTGGTGGAACACGTGGCACAGGAAGTGCCCGTAATACAGCTTGTGCAGCAGGCGGCCGTCGATATCCGCCGGTAGCTGTTCGAACCAGTCGGCGTCGTCACGTCGCAGCGCGATGTCCAGCGCGACGATGTCCTGCACCTGGTCACGATGCACTTCACGGTAGCGCACTGCGGCACCGGCCACGGCAAAGCGATGCAGGAACGCCTTGCGCCCCTCCTCCGCCGTGCAGTGGAAATAGCCGCCTTCGTGGCCAGCGAAGAAATCGCGCAGCCAGGCTTCGGTTTGCGCTGCGTCCTGCGCGGACACCTTCAGCAGCAGGTGATGCTCATAGCGCTGGCGGAACTCACCCATGCGCTTGGGCAGGTGCGAGGGCAGCAGGCCCGTCAGCACCTGCATCACACGGTCGGTCACGCCGCGCAGGCCCAACCGCTCGAACCAGCCATCGACACGGCTCTTCAACGCGAACGCCGCGGGCACACGGGAGGTGCCGAGGCGATCGATCAGCAGGAAGCTGTCCTTGCCGTAGCGCTCGCCGATGTCATAGGCATCGCGGTGAATGTACTCGCCCGCGATCGGCAGGCGCTCGAAGCCGGTCAGCAGCTGGCGACGGATCGCGGTGAGGCTGTCGGTGCGATTGCTGCCGATATAGAAGACCTCGGCAGCCTCTTTTTCGAAGGTGTCCAGGCGCACCGCGAACACCGCCAGCTTGCCGGCCGAACCGGCCGCTTCGAAGTGGCGGCTGGGGTCGGCGTTGAAACGCGCCGGCGTATCGGCATCGACCTTGCGCACTTCCTCGGCATAGCGGGGATCGGAGGCCGCGCGGCCGTTGCCATCGCCAACATCCGCCGCGCTGTAGTCGCCCACCTGCAGGCGCTGCAGGATCTGCTCGGGCGTATCACCCAGCGCGATGCCCAGATGGTTGACCAGTTGCAGCTGGCCATCCGCATCGACCTGCGCATACAGCGCCAGCTCGGTATAGGCCGGGCCACGGCGCACCAGCGCGCCGCCGGAGTTGTTGCAGATGCCGCCCAGCACCGACGCACCGATGCAGGACGAGCCGATCACCGAATGTGGTTCGCGGCCGAGCGGTGCCAGCGTCTGCTCCAGCCGGTCCAGCGTGGCGCCGGGCAGGCACAGCACCTGGCGGCCTTGGTTCAACAGCTGGATACCGGTCAGGCGCAGCGTGCTGACCAGCACGATCGGCCGCCCGTAGTCGTTGCCATCCGGGGTCGAGCCACCGGTCAGGCCGGTATTGGCCGCCTGCAGGATGATCGCCGCCCCACCCTGCACCGCTGCCTGCAGCACGCGCCACAGTTCCAGCAGCGTACCCGGGCGCACTACGGCCAGCACCGGGCCGTCGCCGAAACGATAGCCACGGCGGAAGCGGCGCGTGGCCTTGTCGCCGGTCAGTACATGGCGGTTGCCGACCGCGTCGCGCAACTGCGCCAGCACGGCATCGTGGCCACTCACGGCAGGCTGACCAGCGAATCGCGGCCGATGTCGGCGATGCGGCGCGCGCCGGTCAGTGTCATCGCCACGCGCATTTCCTTGGCGATCAGGTCCAGCAGGTTGGCCACGCCGGCCTCGCCCTGGGCGGCGAGCGCATAGACGAAGGCACGGCCCAGCAGCACGGTGTCGGCGCCCAATGCCAGCATGCGCACCACGTCCAGGCCGGTGCGGATGCCCGAATCGGCGAGGATCTTCAGATCACCCTGCACGGCATCGGCAATCGCCGGCAGTGCGCGCGCGGTGGACAGCACGCCGTCCAGCTGGCGGCCACCGTGGTTGGAGACCACGATGCCATCGGCACCGAACTTCACCGCGTCACGCGCATCATCCGGGTCGAGGATGCCCTTGATCACCATCGGCCCCTTCCAGAACTCGCGGATCCATTCCAGGTCCTTCCATGAAATGGACGGATCGAAGTTGCTGCCCAGCCAGCCGATGTAGTCCTCCAGCCCGGTCGGGTTGCCACGGTAGGTGGAGATGTTGCCCAGATCATGCGGGCGGCCGAACAGGCCCACGTCCCACGCCCAGTGCGGATGGGTGATGGCCTGGCCGATACGGCGCAGCGAGGCATTCGGGCCGCTCATGCCGGAGTGCGCATCGCGGTAGCGCGCGCCCGGCACCGGCATGTCCACGGTGAACACCAGCGTGGTCACGCCCGCGGCCTGCGCCCGCTCCAGCGCGTTGCGCATGAAGCCACGGTCGCGAAGCACATACAGCTGGAACCACATCGGCCGCTGGATGGCCGGTGCCACTTCCTCGATCGGGCACACCGATACGGTGGACAGGGTGAACGGGATGCCGCGGCTGTCGGCCGCGCGCGCTGCCTGTACTTCACCGCGCCGGGCATACATGCCGGTCAGCCCAACCGGCGCCAGCGCCACCGGCATTGCCAGCTTTTCGCCGAACAGCTCGGTTTCCAGGCTCAGGTCGGACATGTTGCGCAGGATGCGCTGGCGCAGCGCGATGTCGGACAGGTCGGAAACGTTGCGCTTCAGCGTGTGCTCGGCATACGCGCCGCCATCGATGTAGTGGAACAGGAACGGCGGCAGCCGGCGTTGCGCTGCGGCACGGTAATCGGTGGAGGCGGAGATGATCATGGGGTCAACCGTGTGGGGAAGGTAGACGCGAGGCCCGCGCACGCCGGGCTTCGTTGTCATCGAGGGTGCGCAGCGTGGTGTGCACGAACTCGAGGTGGGCATGCGCGGCGGCGCGCGCGCGTTCGGGGTCGCCGGCCAGCACCGCGTCCATCATCTCGCGGTGCTGGTCGGACAGCGGCGAGAAGGTCCTCGCCGAGGTGTAGAGCTTTTCACGGCTCTGCGAGATGTTGGTCTGCAGCAGCTCGAACAGGCCGCGCATCACCTGCAGCAGCACCAGGTTGTGCGAGGCCTCGGCGATGGACAGATGAAAAGCCGCGTCGGCCTCCGCTTCGCCGGTGGGGTCGTCCTTGCCGTGCGCGTCCATCATGGTCTGGAAGGCCTGCGCGATGCGCGTGCGGTCCTCGTCGGTAGCGCGCAATGCGGCATGCCAGGCGGTGGCACCTTCCAGCGCGTGGCGGATCTCCAGCACGTCGAAGCGGTATTCCGGGTCGCCCTGGAACAGCGGCAGGTACGGCGCCAGCGGTTCATCCAGCGCCTGCCGCGCGCGCGCCGCAGGTTCGGCTACATAGGTGCCGCCACCGACGCGTGCGGTCAGCAGGCCCTGGCTGGCCAGCTGCGCGATGGCTTCGCGCAACGCCGTGCGCGAGACCCCCAGCTGCACCGCCAGGGTGCGCTCGGCCGGCAGCCGGTCACCGGGCTGCAGCTGTTGTTCATGCACCAGGCCGCGCAACTGTGCGGCCACCTTGTCGGAAATGCGTTGCGTGCTCATGGCGCCATTGTGGCCCGAAGCGCGCAGCGGGTGGTCGGCCAACCGTGCATGGCTCAGGGAATCATCCAGGTCAGCCAGTAGGCCTGGGCCAGGGTGATCAGGCCGACCATCGTGGTGAAGATCAGGCTGTGCTTGACCGTGAAACGGAACAGGTCCGATTCCTTGCCGGCCAGGCCGACCGCTGCGCAGGCAATGGCGATCGACTGCGGCGAGATCATCTTGCCGGTGACACCGCCAGTGGTGTTGGCCGCCACCAGCAGCACGTCGGACACGCCGATCTGCTGCGCGGTGGTTGCCTGCAGGGCCGAGAACAGCGCATTGGACGAGGTATCCGAACCGGTCAGGAACACGCCCAGCCAGCCCAGGAACGGCGAGAAGAACGGAAACGCGTGGCCGGTGTGCGCCAATGCCAGCGCCAGCGTCGCCGACAGGCCCGAATAGTTGGCGATGAAGGCGAAGGCGAGCACCATGCCGATCGAGTAGATCGGCATGCGCAGCTCGCGCACGGTTTCGCCGAAGGTGCGCAGCGCCGAACGGACCGGCATGCGCAGCGCGATGATCGCGATCACCGCAGCGAGGATGATCGAGGTACCGGTGGCCGAGAACCAGTCGAACTTGTAGACGGCTTCGTAGCTCAACGGTGCATCCACGATCGGCGGCATCTTCTGCACCATCTGGTCCAGGCCCGGCACCGGGATCTTGAGCACCCAGCTTTCCAGCGGGCCACCCGCCGCGAACAGCGACTTGAACGGCTTGATGCTCCACAGCGTGACCATCGCGGTGAGGATCAGGAACGGCGACCACGCCTTGGCGATCTGGCCAACGCTGTAGCGGGGCGTTTCCAGTGCCTGTGCGGCCGCCTCGGCGCTGGTTTCGGTATCGAAGCGGAAGATCCGCACCGGCTTCCAGCGACGCAGGAACAGGGTCAGGCACACCAGCGACGCCAGCGACGCGGTGATGTCCGGCAGTTCCGGGCCGATGAAATTGGAGGTGAGGTACTGTGCGATAGCGAACGAGCCACCCGCGACCAGCACCGCCGGCCAGGTTTCCTTGATGCCACGCCAGCCATCCATGATGGCCATGATCCAGAACAGCACGATGATGGTCAGGAACGGCAGCTGGCGGCCGGCCATCTGGCCGATCTCGAATGCATCCAGGCCGGTGACCTGCCCGGCCACGATGATCGGAATGCCCATTGCACCGAACGCCACCGGCGCGGTGTTGACGATCAGGCACAGGCCGGCGGCATACAGCGGCTTGAAGCCCAGCCCGACCAGCAGTGCCGCGGTGATCGCCACCGGCGCACCGAAACCGGCCGCGCCCTCCAGGAAGGCACCGAAGGCGAAGCCGACCATCAGCATCTGCAGGCGCTGATCCTCGGTGACCGAGAGGATCGAGGCGCGGATGATGTCGAACTGCCCGGTCTTGACCGAGACCTTGTAGAGGAATACGGCACCGATGATGATCCAGGCGATCGGCCACAGGCCATAGACGAAGCCGAAGCCGGCCGCGCCGAGCGCCTGGCTCAGCGGCATGCGGTAGAACAGCAGGGCCACGCCGAGTGCGATGGCCACGGTGATCGTGCCGGCCAGCCAGCCCTTCATGCGCAGCACGGCCAGGGCAATGAAGAAGAACGCGATCGGCAGCAGCGCGATCAGGCTGGACAACCACAGGTTGCCGGCGGGGTCGTACAGGTGTTGCCAGGGCTGCATGAAGACTCTCGACTGGATGCGGAAGGTGCCCCACCGCAGGCGGTGGGTCGCCGTGACTGTCGAAAATTGGTCGTACCAATAAAGATTTCGATCAGACCACTTGCAGCGGATTTAACCGCCACTCCGACGAAGAGCCTATTAGACCATAGCGCTAGATGTCATATTGGTCCGACCATTAAGGCCGCCATGGTAATGCCGGCCGCTGGCCGGCAACTCGAGATTCCTTACGAGATCCGTTTCTCCAACCGCCGCATCACCGCCAGCACCAGCACGCACAGCACGCTGACGCCGATCGCAATCACGTATTTACCGATGCCCACGGCGATGCCAATGGCCGCCGCCATGATCAGTGAGCTTGCGGTAGTCAATCCGCTGACCTGGTCTTCGCGTGAGCCGCGCAGGATGGTGCCAGCGGCAACGAAGCCAACACAGGCCACCACCGCTTCGATCAGACGGACCGGGTCGACCTGCAGCAGGTCGCGATAGCGCTCCTGCTGGAAATGCTCAGCCACCGAGTCGCCGAGGCCGACAATCAGTGCGGCGGCACCGGCGATCAGCATGTGCGTGCGCAGGCCCGCCGCGTGCTTGCCCATCTCGCGCTCGACGCCGAGCACGCCGCCGAACAACATGGCTGCGGCCACGCGCAGCAGGATCGAGACATCCTGGGTGAGTTCCATGGGAGAGGCTCCGGGATTTTCCCGGAGCGTCGCGCGGCAGCCGTGGCACAACGGTGAAGGCCGCACCACAGCCCGTTCACCCGGCAGCGCCGGGCCCTGCCCGGCATCACCGTCGCCTGCGATTACCGCATTATTGCGCCAGATAGCCACCATCGATGGCGTAGTACGCGCCGGTCGCGAACGAGGCATCGTCGCTGGCCAGCCAGGCCACCAGCGCCGCAACTTCCTCGGCCGTGCCCAGCCGCTTCAATGCATGGCGGCCTTCCAGCGTGGCGCGCACCTTCGGGTCCATCTTCTCCAGCAGCGGTGTGCTGATGAAGCCCGGGCCGACCGCGTTGACACGGATGCCGTCGGCCGCATGCTCCCAGGCGGCGGTCTGGGTCAGCCCAACCACGCCGTGCTTGGCCGCCACGTACGCAGTGGAACCGGCATAGCCCACCTGGCCCAGGATCGAGGCCATGTTGATGATGCTGCCGCCGGTTCCAGCAGCTCGCATCGCCTGGATCTGCGCACGCTGGCACAGGAACACGCTGGTGAGGTTGACGTCGATAACCCGCTGCCAGCCATCGATCGGATAGTCACCGCTGCTGGCAGCCGGCCCGCCGATACCGGCGTTGTTGACCGCCACATGCAGGCCGTCGAGTTCCTTGATCGTGCGCTGTACTGCCGACTCCACCGCAGCGTCGTCGATGACGTCCAGCGCGATGCCGATGGCCTGTGCACCCGCATCCCGCAACTGCGCCACGGTGGCATCGACCGCATCCTGCTTCAGATCCCAGACCGAGATCCGCGCGCCGGACGCCGCCAGGGTCTGCGCCACGGCCAGGCCGATACCGGACACGCCGCCGGTCACGATCGCGGTCTTGCCGGTGAGCTGGTAGTCAATCATCTGCGTTCTCCATCAGTGGGGGTATCGAAGTGGCCTGCAACAGCCAACCGCCCCACCCTACGCGTGCGCCCGTGATGGCCTGGCTGACATCGCGTCCATGGCGGATCGTTCCAGCCATGAAACCTCAACTCAAGTTGATGTATGGAATTGCGTACGGATATGCATGCAAAACGCTGGCGTATGTTCGGCGGCATTTTCAATTTGGCCGTAATCGTCAATCGTTTTGACCATATTTAAATCAAAAGCGCGCGAATCGAGGCGACAATGGGAAACGTTTCCATTTTCTCCGACACATTCAATTCAACCTGGTGTTCCCCCCACCCTCCAGAGTGCCCATGCCACTGCTTCCCAGCATGTCTCACGGGTAACGACCGGATCTGCATCTGTGTTGCAGAGTGCGTGGGCGAGGTAATGCCAGCGTCCACCTCCAAAGCACGTGCCGAGCGATGTCCCGATATTTCACTTTTGCTGATTACCGCCGCTTCGGCCACCGCCATGGCTTCGATTACCGCGCCGACCCGGAACACCTGCGCGACGACCAGTGGGCCGGCCATGGCGAGGTCAACGAGCAGTTCCTGCGCGGCGGCATGAGCCTGATCGCCTCCGACGTCCATAATCGCTTTCCTTATGTGGCGACCGCCCATCAGAGTCCCGGCCTGGCCATCCGCGTGATGCTGCAGGGCCAGGTCGATGTGCGCATTCCGCGACGCGCTGGTTTCACCCTGCGCGCTGGCACGGCAATGACCGCGCACCACCGCGAACAGGTCGAGATGACGGGTGCGCATCCCGGCGAAACGCGCATGCGCGGCGTCAGCGTGATGGTGCCCGGCCAGATCGACCCGGACCTGTTCCATCTGCCGCAGCTGGAAACCGCGCTCAACACCCACCTGGAATGCCGCCACTGGGCCATTCCGCATACCCTGCTGCCAGTGCTGGGCCAGCTGTTCGACAGCCCATGGGAGGACGGCATCGACGCCTTGTGGCGGGAAGGCGTCGCACTGCAGCTGCTGGCCGTTGGCCTGAAGGCCGAGGATCTGCAGACCGACCATGTACGAACGCTGCGCGCGGGCCAGCGCGAGCGGCTGGAGCGTGTGCGCGCCTACCTGCACGACGATCCCAGCCATGCCCACAGTCTGATCGAACTGGCCCAGTTGGCCTGCATGAGCCCGAGCTCGCTGCGCCGTCATTTCGCCCAGCAGTACGGCTGCTCGGTATTCGACTACCTGCACGAGCAGCGCATGCGCCACGCCGAACAGGGGCTGCGCGAAGACGGATGGACGGTTGAGCAGGCCGCCGCCGCCAGTGGTTACCGCCACCCCAGCAACTTCGCCGCTGCATTCCGCAAACGTTTCGGCCTGGTACCCAGCCGCTGGCGCACGGGCCCCTCGAAGGTGGGCTGAAGGCTGGTGCCCTGATAGGTGCCGACCTTAGTCGACACGCTCCCGTGCCATCGCGGAGGCCGGCCAGCGGCCGGCACTACCAACGCCGCCGGGCATGGCCCGGCGCTACCGACACCGCACATCCCCGGGTAGCGCCGGGCCATGCCCGGCGTCACCCTGGCCGCTTCAATACACCGGCAGATCGATGTAGCTCGCCTGTGCCGCGCTGTGCCAGACCCGCTGCGTGGCCTTCTGGTAATCGCCCGGCTTGGCCAGGTAGATGTTCGGCACGTAGGTCTGCGGGTTGCGGTCGTACAGCGGGAACAGGCTGGACTGCACCTGCACCATCACCCGGTGCCCCTTCTGGAAGGTGTGGTTGGCGTTGGGCAGATCGAAGCGGTACGGCAGCACTTCGTTGGCCGCCAGCGGCTTCGGATCACTGAAGCTCTCGCGGTAGCGGCCACGGAAGATCGCCAGCGACACCGGCAACTCATAGCCCCCCATCTCCGGCGTGGACGCTTCCTGGTCCGGATACACATCGATCAACTTCACCACCCAGTCGCTGTCGGTGCCACTGGTCGAGGCCTGCAGATGCACCACCGGTGCGCCGCCGATGCGCAGCGGCGCGGCCAGCGGTTCGGTGATGAAGGTCAGCACGTCCGGGCGACCATCGACGAAGCGCTGGTCCTTGACCAGCCAGGTGGTCCACATGTCGCGGTCACCGAAACGTACCGGGCGCGGCACGAACGGCACCGGCTTGGCCGGATCGGACACATACTCCTCGAAGTCGCCCTCGCCCGCCGCCGGCGCCTGGAACGCCAGCTTGCCGCCGGCGCGCAGGAACAGCGGCTTGCTGCTGGCGGCACAGCCCTTGTCGCAGCTGCGCGGCCAACCCTTCAGGCGATCCCAGTGGTTCTCACCGGTGTTGTAGATCAGCACCGGCGGCGTGTCCGTCTTCGGCGCACCGTCCACCAGGTACTGGTCGAAGAACGGCTTGAGTACATCACGGCGGAACTGCAGCGCGGTATCGCCATCGAACTTCAGCGCGCCCAGTTCGCTGCCGCTGTAGTTCACCTGGCTGTGCCGCCACGGCCCCATCACCAGGTAATTGCGGTTGTTGCCGCTGTCGCGCCCTTCCATTGCCTGGTAGGCATGGTTGGCACCCCACATGTCCTCCTGGTCCCACAGGCCCTGCAGCCACATGGTCGGCACCTTCAGCGGTGTTTTCGCCATCACCGCATCCAGCGCCTGGCCCTGCCAGAACCCGTCATAGGCCGGATGCTCGACCAGCTTCTTCCACCAGGTCAGCTGGTCCACACCGGTGAAGCGCGCGTAGTCGCCGGCCGAACCGATGCGCAGGAAGGTGCTGTAATCGTCGTAGCCGAGGCTGGGCAGCGGCGTGCCCTTGCCGCGCTTCTCGGTCTGCATCGCGAAATAGTTGAAGTTGACCTGGCGGAACGCACCGTAGTTGAGCCAGTCGTCGCCCATCCAGCCATCGACCATCGGGCTCTGCGGCGCAGCCACCTTCAGTGCCGGATGCGGGTCGGTCAGCGCCATCACCACGGTGAAGCCCTCGTACGACGAGCCGAGCATGCCGACCTTGCCATTGCTCTCCGGTACGTTCTTCACCAGCCAGTCGATGGTGTCCCAGGCATCGGTGGAGTGGTCCACCTTGGTGTTGTTCAACGGCCCGCGCAGCGGCCGGGTCATCACGTAATCGCCTTCGGAGCCGTACTTGCCGCGGATGTCCTGGAACACGCGGATGTAACCGCCGTCGACGAACACCTCGTCGCCCTGCGGTAGCAGGTCGCGCATGCGTGGCGAATCACTGCGGCTGGCGCGGCCAGCGGCATCGTAAGGTGTGCGGGTCAGCAGGATCGGCGCGTTGCGGGCGCCCTTGGGCACCACGATCACCGTATACAGCTTGGTGCCGTCACGCATCGGCACCATCACCACGCGCTTGTCGTAGTCGCGACCGACATCAGGGGCAACGAAGGGCTTGCCGCTGATGTCCGGGGTCATCGGCGGGGTATCGGCGGCCAGCACGGTGCTGGACAGGCAAAGGGCAATGGCTACAGCGACGGCACGCACACGCATGGACAACCCCTCCCGGCAGGAAAGCCTCAAGCCTACTCCTGCCCCGAGCCGTGAAGTGTGTGCGGGCTTTGCATTCTGCGGTGGATGCAGGCAGGACTGATGGCACATGTGCTGCCCGACGGGCACGCATCCATCTGGCCGTTGTAGAGCCGAGCCCACGCTCGGCTGGGGCCGCCGCAATCTCCCCGAAGAGCAGCCGAGCCTGGGCTCGGCTCTACAACATCAGGCTGCCGTTACTTCATGCAACGCCAGCCAACGCCAACGGCCGTCTTCCTGCCGCAGCACGGCCAGTGCTTCACGCCAGGCCATCCCACCTTCAGCAACGCCCTGCCCTTCACGGTAGCGCAGCATCGCCAACGGTGCCGGCGCCGCAATGAACTGCAGGGCATCGATTTCGATACGCAAGCCCGGGCGGGCACCATGGCCGCCAGCGAACATGCCGGCCAGGGCTTCGCGGTCCAGGCGCTGCCCGGCAATACCGACCATGCTGAAGTCGGTGCAGAAATGATCCATCAGCGCATCCAGCGTACTGGCGGCTGCTTCCGCACGGAACCAGGCCTGCAGCTTGGCGATCAGATCATGAAACTCGTTCTCTGCGGTCATCGTCATTGCATTGTCTCGGGTTGGGAATGAGAGATCGATTGCGGTCGACGCAGCAATACCATCGGCAGCAGAGTCAGTAGGGCGGCCAGCCCCAGCGCCACGCGCGTGGCGTTTGCCGGCAGCCATTGCATGGCCAATGCCAGCAGCAGCGCAATGGCGGCGGTACCGAGGCAGAAGCTGAGCTGACGGTTGAGGTTCCAGAGGGCACTGGCATCGCCCAGCGCTTCACCCTCCACGCCATGGAAGGCCAGCGTCTGCGCCGTGCTGCTGCACAGGCTGCCGCCCGCCCCCATCAGCGCGAACAACAGCGCGGCCAACGCGAAGGCCGGCTGCGGCAGCAGCGCCATCAACAGCATGCCGCTGGCCTGCAGCAGCATGCCCGTACGCAGTACCGTGGCCGGGCCGAAGCGAGCCAGCAGGCGCTTGCTGGCCGTGATCGCAGTGGCCGAGGCCAGCGCCCACGGCAGCATCAGCGCGCCGATGCGTGCCGCGCTGTAACCGGCCTGGTGGAGCTGCAGGGTACTGACCAGCTGGCTGCCGATGAATACACCGGGTACGGCCAGATAGATCAGCATCGCCAGCCGCAGCCCACGATGCGACAGCAACGACCAGCGCAGGAGGGGCTGCGCCTGCCGACGCGCATGCCGCAGGTGGGCCACCGCCAGCAGCAGTGCGACCAGCAACAACACGGCACCTGCGCCGCGGTGTCCGGACTCACCCAGCCAGGTCAGCGCCAGCAGCAGCGCGCCCAGCGCCAGCATCGCGGTGGACAGCGCATAGGCCTGCAGCCGCGGCGCACTGCGCACGCCATCGGCCGGCATCCATGCCAGCACAAGCGCGATCGCCACCACCGCCAAGGGCAGGCTGGCCCAGAGCACGCCGCGCCAGGACAACCACTGCACCAACAGCCCGCCCAACGCGGGCGCCAGTGCCGGTACCAGCAACGCCACCAGCAGGATGCGCCGGGTCAGTGCACCTCGCTGATCCGCCGTGCATTGCCGGTAGGCCGCCGCCTGCGCCACTGGAATCAGCAGGCCACCGGCCAGCCCCTGCAGCAGGCGCCAGCCCAGCAGCCAGCCGATACCCGGTGCAGCGCCGGCCAGCACAGCGGCAGCCGCGAACAACAGCAACGCCACCAGCAGCAGGCGACGCTCGCCGCAGCGCGCAGCCAGCCAGGGCGCCAGCGGAATCACCACGCTCAAGCCCAGCATGTAGGCCGTGCCGACCCAGGCCAGGGTGCTGACGTCAGCGTGCAGTTCCGCCGCCAAGGCCGGATAGGCCACCGTGGCGATGAACATGTTGACCAGATCCAGGGCGAACACCAGCAGGAAGATCGCCTCATGGCGCAGGCGGGGGGACGGCATCGGCGGCGCTCCAGCAGAGAAGCGGCCAGCATGCCGTACGGGCCTTGTTGTAAAAACACGACGACAGCTGCAACACTGTCAAATCTGTTTTGACAATGGACCGCCATGGTCAGCCTCGATCGCTTCGATATCTTCCGCGCCGTGGTCGAGGCCGGCAGCCTGACCGCCGCCGCCGACCGGCTCGGCCTGAGCCGCGCGGTGGTCAGCTTCAACCTGAAGCGGCTGGAACAAGAGCTGGGCGTGACCCTGCTGCTGCGCAGTACCCGGCACCTGGCCCTGACCGAGGCCGGCGAGCAGTTCCTGCAGCACTGCGTGCAGGCGCTGGACGCCGCCCAGGCGGCGATCGATGCCGCGCGCCGCGACCAGCACCAGCTGCAGGGCGTACTGCGCCTGACCACCACGCCGGAGTACGCCCAGCTACGCTTGATTCCTGCGTTGGAGGCGTTCCGTGCGCGGCACCCGGCCCTGCAGCTGCACCTGTCGACCTCACCGGCACCGGCCGACCTGATTCCCGAACGCTTCGACCTGGCGATCCGCCTCGGCCGCCTGCCGGACTCTGGACTGCATGCCAGCGAACTGGAACGCCATCCACTGTGCGCGGTGGCGGCTCCCTCCCTGCTGGCACGCCTGCCCTCTGCCGATGCTGCCGATGACCCCGTGCAGCTGGGTTCCCTGCCCCGCCTGGGCTACCCGCGTCTGGCCGATGTGCAGGTGGTGGCACCGGATGGCAGCGACGCCCTGTTTGCCACCAACCCGGGCAATGCGGTCGTGCGCGTAGATGGCGCCAGCAGCCTGCGCACCTTCGCCGTGGCCGGTGCCGGCGTCACCGTGCTGCCACGCTGGCTGATCGAGGACGATCTGGCCCTGGGTCGCCTACGGCCGGTGCTTCGCCAGCACCGCTTCCCGCAGCAGAGCGTGTACGCGGTCTATCCGCACAGCACTCAGCCCTCACCGAAGGTGCGGCAGCTGATTGATTTCCTGCGCGGGTGGTTTGGCAGCGCGCCCGGGTGATGACGGCGTCCGCCGGGCGCGGCGTTCTGTAGCCGAGCCCACGCTCGGCTCCGTTCTACAACAGCCGAGCATGGGCTCGGCGCTACAGTAGATATCCGGTAGCGCCGGGCCGTGCCCGGCGAGCGCAGCGGCAATCTACAAACGGACACGGCCCCTTCCGGGGCCGTGTCTTCAAGGCATCAGCGCAGCACCTGCTCCACCAGCTGCACGTCCACCGTCTGCAGCGGCTCGGCGGCATTGCGCGACAGCTGCACCTGGTAGGTGCCACCGTCGATCTTCCACTGGCGGGCCTGCGCATCGTAATGGGCCAGGGTCTTCGGCTCGGCTTCGATGCGGATGCGGCGCTGTTCGCCCGGCTGCAGCTCGACCTTGTCGTAGCCGATCAGGCGGATCGGCGTGGTGCTGCCGGCCGGCAGCTTCAGATACAGCTGGGCGACATCTGCACCCGCGCGCTTACCGGTGTTGCGGATATCGACGCTGGCGACCAGACGCGAACCCTCCACGCTCACCTTCAGGTTTTCATAGGTGAACGAGGTGTAGGACAGGCCATGACCGAACGCGAAGGTGGGCTTCAGGCCCTTGGCCGCCATCCACTTGTAACCGACGTTGGCACCTTCGATATCGAAATCGAACACATCATTGAACGGCTTGGCCGGCTTGAAGCCGAGGCCATCGATGTGCTGGCGCGGCAACTGCGATTCGTCCACCACCCAGGTCACCGGCAGGCGGCCGGACGGATTGACCTGGCCGGTCAGCAGCGCAGCAATGCCTTCGCCACCGCGGATGCCCGGGTACCAGGCCTGCAGCATCGCCGGCACCTGCGCCAGCCACGGCGTGCGCACTGGGCCATTGGTTTCCAGCACCAGCACGGTCTTCGGGTTGGCCTTGGCCACCGCCGAGATCAGTGCGTCCTGGTTGTCCGGCAGCTGCATGTCCGGCAGGTCCACCGATTCGGCGGCCCACTGCGTGGCGAACACGATGGCCACGTCGGCCTGCGCGGCGGCCTTGGCAGCAGCGGCAGCATTGGTGCCGTCCACATACTCGATGGTCGCGTCCGGACGCGCTGCGCGCAGCGATTCCAGCGGCGAGGACGGGTGGAAGATCACCGGGCCCGGCCAGGTGGTCGGCAGCACGCCCGGCACCGCATTGGTGCCCTTGGCGGTCACGCCCACCATCGACGAACCACCGCCACCGATCACGCCCTTGTCGGCGTGGCCACCGATGATGACGATGCGCTTCACCGTGTCGGCCAGCGGCAGCAGGTTGCCTTCATTGCGCAGCAGCACGCTGCCCTCTTCCACCGTGCGCTGGGCGACGGCGAAGCCGGCCTCGGCATCGACCTTCTGGTGCTGCGGCGGGTTGTCGAAGTTGCCATGCAGGAACATCGTGCGCAGGATGCGCGCGACCATGTCATTCAGGCGCGCCTGCGGCACCACGCCGCCATGCACGGCCAGGCGCAGCGGCTCATCGAAGAACACCGCCGCGTCGAACACTTCGCCGGCCGACTGCTGGTCCAGGCCGGCCAGCGCCGCCTTCGAACCGCTGTGCACGCCACCCCAGTCGGACATCACGAAACCGGGGAACTTCCATTCCTGCTTCAGCACCTGGTTCATCAGGTAGCCGTTCTCGCAGCCGTAGGTGCCGTTGATCTTGTTGTACGAGCACATCGCCACGCCCGGGCGGCCGGCTTCCAGCGCGATCTCGAAGGCCAGGAGGTCCGACTCGTGCATGGCCTGTTCGCCAATGCGCACGTCGTGGAAGTTGCGGCGGGTCTCCATGTCGTTCAGCGCGAAGTGCTTCATCGAGGAGATCACGTGCTGGCTCTGCACGCCCTGGATCAGCGCGCCGACCATCGAACCGGCCAGCAGCGGATCTTCACCGGCATATTCGAAGTTGCGGCCATTGCGCGGATCACGCTGCAGGTTGACGCTGCCCGACAGCAGGATGTTGAAGCGCTGCTGCCATGCCTCGCGGCCCATGGTCGCGCCACCCGCGAAGGCGACCTGCCGGTTCCAGCTCGATGCGGTGGATGGGCCCGATGGCATCGCCGTGGCGAAATCACCGGGGCGGATGCCGCCCGGATTGGTCACGCCGACGCCGGCATCGGCCGACTGCTGCGACGGAATGCCCAGGCGCGGCACTGCCGGCACGAAGCCGGCCGAACCGACCGCGCCTTCCGGCAGCGGGCCACCGTCCTTGCCCAGCCCGAAGTAACTGTGCAGCATCTGGAACTTCTCGTCCTCGGTCATCGCCTTCAGCAGCAGCGCAGCGCGCGCATCGGCGTTGAGGGTGGTATCCATCCACGGCCTGTCGCCATGTTTGTCGGCGGCATAGGCCAGGGTCAGCAGGGTGGCGCGCAGGGTGTTGCCTTCCAGCTTGAACGGCGCACTGCTGGCGGCCTGGAAACCATCGCTGAAATAGCTGGCATCGGCTTCCAGGGCGACACGCGCCGGATCGAAGCCTGCGGCCTTGGCCGTTTCACCGGCCACCGCACCGAGCAGCACCGCCGGTGCACCCAGCCGCGAACGGGTGACCAGCGCTGGCAGCTGCGCGGCACCTGCACCGGCATCGGTATAGACCGCCACCGTGTGGCGGCCATCGTCCAGGCGCAGGTAGCTCAGGCCCGGCTGGTCCGGGCCGGATTCAGCGGCGATCGGCAGCCGGGTCAGCACGGCCTGGCCGCGCTGGGTCTGGCCATCGTCCCTGCCGGCGGCGATGAAGCGGTACTCGTAGCCCAGGCCATCGGCCAGCACCTGCAGCGGATCGACCTGGCCGATGCCGCGCTGCACCTGGCGCACGCTCACCGCGTCCACCTGCAGGGTCTTCAGCTGGGCGGCCAGGGCCGGCATCGTCTCGGCGGTCGGGGCCTGTTCCAGGGTCAGCACAGTGAACGCGGCGGGGTCGGCCCAGGCCGGGGCGGCCAGTGCGACAGACAGGGCCAGGGACAGTGCAAGCGGCTTTGTAAACGTTTTCATCGGCAGGCGTAATTCCGTTGCCAAGGCAATCGGTCCAGGGAAAGTGCCGCCGAAGGGTGCAGCGTTCATGCCGCGCAGGAATTGCCAGGCAACCTCCCGCAGGCCGAAGGACGGGCCGGTCTGCGCCTGGGACCCTCCTCCCGGCGTGACAACCTGCCTGTCCGGGCCGCGCAGGGCGACCCAATCCTGTGAAGATTGTGCGAGGGCGTTCACACCTGTCAACAGGACCTAAGTCACAGAGGCAACCCGGCCAGCGGTTATCAGGCCATCACCGGCGGTCATCAGCAGGCTGCGTGGGGCTGCCGATAATGAGGTGTCACCGGCCCTGGACCCCGCCCATGAACATACACCGCGACTTCGATCATCTCTGGCGTGACCGCTGTGATACCTCCACCCAGCGCAGCCCACGCGTGCTGATCCGGGTATTCGTTGCCCCTGGCGAACTGGAGCGCAGCGTGGCGTTCTACGAGCAGTTGCAGGGTGTGGTTGCCGATGCGGGCTTCCCGTTTCCCGATGCCGGCCTACGCCTGGCGATGGTCGGTGCATTCCTGCTGATCGAAGGTTGCGATGAGGCGCTGGCGCCATTCACTTCGACCACGGGGACGCTGCTGGTCGATGACGTTCGGCCCTATCACGACAAACTGGTCGCGGCCGGTGCCGAGATCATCTTCCCGCTGCAGGTGGTGCCGACCGGGGCGGCGTTCAATGCGGTGCATCCCGATGGCACGGTGGTCGAGTACGTGCATCACCGGCCGGATCCGCACGGGCGGTGAGAGTGCGCGCGGCCGGGCTGCGCCCGGCACCCGCAGAGGCAACGGCCAATGCAACAGCAGAAGCAAAAGCTGGGTTCCTGTGGGGTGGCGGGGTGGGTCCGGTTGCGGGGGACGGCGCAAGTACGTCCATGTAGC